>JAIXYD010000145.1 GCA_027490415.1 Streptomycetaceae bacterium | reverse complement strand
GCAGTCGATCCTGCCAGTGGCGCCGTCGCTGCCAGTGACGCTGCCGCAGTACTCGATGTACACGGTGCGCCAACTGATATGCAGCAATCTGGGGATAAGTAACACTTAATCGTTGGGGAGACGAAACTTCTCACGCTCTCGCATCAGTAGAGCACTAGTGCAGCAACAAATCTGGGGATAACTCAACATTTCACGATTGATTTGTCAGCGCTCCACTGCACTATCGCCACATGCCTTCAGCAACTGCAGCGACATCGATGAATGGAGATCACGCATCCTCATTCTCATCAGCTCATGAAGACCACGCATCCTCATTCTCATCAGCTCATGAAGACCACGCATCCTCATTCTCATCCGCTCGTGAAGATCAAGTAGCCACGCTTCTTTCAGCTGCTCCTGGGATAAAAACACTCGCTGAGTTGATCGCAATCAATCCTCAAGATTTATCCCCGTCTGCGCGCATCGATTACTTAGCAGCACTAGAGCGACAGAGCAGTTGGTTACAAGCAGCAATGCAACGAGCAATCGTCGCAGTGGCAGGAATTAATGAAGGAAAGTCTGATGGTCCATTTACCGGAGTCGATGAGGCTGAACGGGAAGATGTCTCTTCTGCCTTACGTCTATCTGCTGGTACTGCGCAAATGCGTATTGATGTTGCACGTACGCTCGTGAATCATCTTCCTAATACCTGCTCAGCACTTGCTACGGGTGACCTAAGTGCAGCTCATGCCACTGTTATCGCTAAAGAAACTGCTGCAGCCATTCGCGATGGTTTGAGTGAATTTGCGATTTTCTCTATCGAGCAGAAGGCGATAGCGCATGCTGAATTTCACACGCCTTCACAGGTTGCCCAACAAGTACGCAGCGCTATCGCCAAATTTGCACCTGCCACATTTGAAGAAGTTGTTGAAAAAGCGCGTGATTGCCGACGCGTGAGTTGCTATAACGACATCGATGGAATGTCTACGGTCGTTGCCATACTTCCTGCAGCAGATGCACAAACGGTAATGAAGGCAATTGAAGCATTCATAATCAAGGGATCCTCAGCTTGGGAGACTTCCCGCGATCTCCAAAACACTGAATCATTAAACACTGATGCAAAGAACACTGATGCAAAGAATGTCGAATCACTTAATTCTGGTGTAAAGAACTCAGATTCACGCAGTGCTGATATGAAGCGCGCTGATGCTCTGACTGCCATTGCTGGATTTGCACTAGCTGCAAGTAGCGAAGAAGTTGCACTTCATCGACGACCAATCACAGTTAATGTGACAATTGATCTTCCAACTCTTCTTGGTTTAAGTGAAAATCCTGGACAACTAGCCGGATACGGAGCAATACCTGCCTCTGTCGCACGAGCACTTGCAAGTGATGGAAAATGGAAAAGATTTATCACGGATCCGCAGACGGGCGCACTTTTAGATTACGGTCGCGAGACTTACCAACCGCCGCAAGCACTTATTGATTTTCTTATTGCTCGAGATCGAACCTGCCGATTTCCGGGATGCAGGCGATCGGCAGCTCTCTCAGATCTTGATCATGCACAAAGTTGGGAAGATGGTGGAACCACCTCACTTGATAACCTGGGAGCACTCTGCCGACGCCATCACCAATTAAAAACTCATGGTGGCTGGGCTATTGAATCTCGGGCTGATGGCTCATGTACATGGACTTCCCCGCTAGGGAAGATCTATCAAACTCCAGCTCGCTCGATTGCTGAGACTGTTTAACTTAAAACTCCCCCATAGGGCCACTTCGATAGAGGCTCCTAAAGTGAGTCAGTTGCACCAAGGCGTTCATCTGAAACTCCCCGTTTGCACGCGTCTTCGCACGCAACCTGCGCAACTCGATGCGAAATCACCTCTATCCAACTGCCCTTAGAATTGGAGTGTGAACAAGCACGCACCCATCCTTAACAAGGTGATTCTCTATTATGGCTTTACGCCGATTAGCGACCCTGATGCGATGCTGCTTTGGCAGAAACAACTCTGCACATCTCTTGGATTAACGGGTCGCATTCTCATTTCAAAGCATGGAATCAACGGAACGCTTGGTGGAGATATGGCAGCGCTCAAAAAATATGTGCGCCAAACACGTAGCTATCCAGGATTTAAGAAGATGGTTTTTAAATGGTCGGAAGGAACAGGGAATGATTTCCCTCGTCTTTCCGTGAAAGTCAAACCTGAACTCGTAGCTTTCGGTGATCCAGATGTAATTGAAGTTGATGAGAATGGTGTTGTTGGCGGAGGTAAACACATCCGCCCAGATCAAGTAGAAAAACTTGTGCAGGAACGTGGCGATGAAGTTGTTTTCTTTGATGGGCGAAATGCTTTTGAGGCAGAGATCGGTAGATTTAAAGGCGCAATTATTCCTGATGTAACTACATCTCGTGACTTCATTGATGAGATTGAAAGTGGAAAGTACGACCACATCAAGGATAAGCCGGTCGTCACATACTGCACCGGCGGTATTCGCTGTGAGATTCTCTCTGCAGTTATGGTTAAGAATGGATTTAAAGAGGTTTATCAAATCGATGGCGGGATCGTTAAGTACGGCAATGCTTTTGGTGATGATGGTCTCTGGGAAGGCTCTCTCTACACCTTTGATTCAAGAATGAAGATGGATTTTTCAGACCACACTAAGGTGATTGGTAAATGTGAGAAGTGTGAGGCAGCGACAAACCAGTTTAGAAATTGCAACACCGCCTCATGTCACCAACTCATTCTTCTCTGTGATGACTGCGCTGCCTTGGATTCAAATCTCTCTTGTACGCATGATCAGAGCAAGACTCGTAACTCTGAGTTGATTGGCTAGTTGCAGATCTAATGATCTGGTGGCCATCAGAGGTACCCACACTTTCACGTGGCCTCATCACACTTCGCAAGCCACATCTTGACGATACTCAGGCAGTCTTCGATGGTTGCCAGGATCCCCTGATTCCAAGATTTACCGCCATCAGTGCTGATTATTCGATGGCACACGCTCTTGATTATGTGCAACGAACCGATGCATCAGTGCGCACTCAGCGCGAACTGCCATTCGTTATTGAATACGGAAATGGCGATGACAGAGTCTTTGCTGGAACGATCTCTTTCCACTCCTTGAGCGTCAAGAACAGTGTTGGCGAACTTGGTTACTGGATGACTTCTTCCATGCGCGGCAAAGGTATTGCTACTACTGCAGCACGAATGCTTACTGATTATGGATTTGCAACTATCGGCTTCAAGCGAATTGAAGCGCTGGTTGATCGGGAGAATGTTGCTTCACTCAAGCTTCTCGACTCTGCCGGCTATCAGCGAGAAGGACTTCTTCGCAACAAGATCACGCGTGATGACGGAAGGCAAGTAGATATGTACCTTTACGCAGCTCTTCCAGAGGATTGGCAATATCTCCCCGATTAGAGCTACTACGCACTGGACCGCAACTACAATAAAACCTAGACCGTTGCAGATTTCGTGCTGTTGTGTGAGGAGTTGATATGGAATCGCTTGCTTTAGCTGTAGCCATCATTCTCGCTATTGTCATGTTTAGTGGTCCGTTGGGCATTCTGTTGACTATCAACCCAATCTGGAATGCAACACTGAAGGTGCCAGCACTTTGGTATGCCAGACGAATTCTTATCTCACTCCTTGCAGCAGTTGGAATTGTCTTCGGGTTTCAAGTTTTGTTTAGTGGGGTTCCCTTTATGGCATCCATCATGGTGATGTCGGGAATGGCATTCAATATGCTTGCCATCAAATTGGAATATCAGATCGGTAAATTCAATAAGAGAAAGACGCCAGGAACTCCTGGAGCATCAGAGCTCTAACAAAAGCAGGAAACAACTCTGAATCGATCCGTCAGCATCAGAGCTTTAACAAAAGCAGGGAGCAAATCTGAATCGATCTGTAAGCATCAGAGCTCTAGAGTGCAGCGGTAATGGTGGAGGTGCCGGGAATCGAACCCGGGTCCTTCGGAATTAAAATAGGGCTTCTACGGGCGTAGTGTGTTTAACGTTTTCTCAGTTC
>JAIXYD010000075.1 GCA_027490415.1 Streptomycetaceae bacterium | reverse complement strand
TGAGCGACAGGTTGTGCAACTGGCTGCGAAACGACTGGTGCAGATTGAGCGACAGGTTGCGCAGGTGCACTCACCGGTGCAGATGGCTGTGCAGCAACAGGTGCAGAACTCTGAGCTTGTGCAGATTTTGGAACTGGTGGTGTTCCACCCTTTGGTGCACCAGCTGCAGGTGCTGTTACTGAAGACTGAGGTGTTGGTGAGTATGTTTTAAAGAATTCAATCCACTCGGCTGTGACAGAAGATGGATCGCTCTGGTAGCGCTCGTACATCTCTTCAACGAGCCAATCATTTGCTCCGAAGTCTTGACCTGGTTGCGTAGCCGACACTGGCGCGCTCCTTATATATAAGTGAAAACGGTTCGTCCTACGCCCAAGACTATCGGCTCGAGCCGAGGCAATAAATCCACGAGAGCGCGAGATAGCGCACACTTGCCGCCCAGATCCCCGAGACTTGGCCTCGGTTGCCGCGGATTGCGGAGCAAGCTCTACCACCAGGCATCGCAGAACCAGCAAGCTCTACCACCAGGCATCGCAGAACCAGCAAGCGCTACCACCAGGCAACGCAGAACCAGCAAGCGCTACCACCAGGCAACGCAGAACCAGCAAGCTCTGCCACCAGGCAACACAGAACCAGCAAGCTCTACCAATAGGCAACGCAGAACCAGATGACGCCGATTTTGATCATGCAGATCCGCAAATCCAGTCCAGCCATCCCTGCCTAAATTTCAGAGTGCAGGAATTTGCCGCCATTGGGAGAGTTCTCACATGAGCATTCCATCTTCGAGCCCGGTTTCAGCTGCGGCGACGGCCATCATCACGGGCGGAAGTAGAGGCCTCGGTTATGAAGTAGCACGCGGATTAGCAGCCCAGGGTTATCACTTAGCTTTGATTGCAAAGGATCCGCAGGGCTTGGACCAAGCCCGCGAAAAACTAATTGCAGAGTTTCCACAAACGTCAGTGGCGACCTTTGCGATTGATTTCGAGGTAACAACACCAGCTGCGATTGATCGCGCTCGCCAACAACTTGCAGAAGTTAAAAGCGCATTTACTACGCCATCAGCACTTGTCATCGCACATGCCGTAATGAGTGAGAAGATGTCAAAGACATTGCGAACAACCGATGCTGAGTGGCGCCGAGTGCTTGCGATAAATCTTGATTCAACATTTATGGTTGTCAACGAACTTGTCCCACCGATGGCAGATGCTCGTGCTGGTCGCGTTGTAATTTTCTCTGCATGCCTTGGAAGAATGTCAGGACCAGGAAATGCTGGCGGACTTGCACCATACAGAATTAGTAAAGCTGGCGTGAATGCACTTGTGCGAAACCTTGCGCACGAAACCGGAATGGGTGCACGAGGATTGCTCGTAGATGCAATTTGTCCCAACCATTCACGAACAGATATGGGTGGACCCGATGCACCTCGCAGTGCCGAGGAAGGTTCAGAGACTGCTCTTTGGTTATTGGAGAGACCTTTTAATCATCAGAGTGAGAGCGAAATCGAGCGAACAACTGGCGTGCTTTGGGAAGATCATCAGATCGTTCCTTGGTAAGTCCAGCTTATTTATCTTGGTGAGCCGCAAGTAATCGGTTACCCTGCTCGCTATGTCAATCTCAGTTGCACGTTTACTCCGTCATATGGCTTGGGCCAATCAAGAGACCATTAAGCACCTTCAGACTCTTCCTGAAGAGAGTTTAAAAGCGTATGCAACCAACCCTGAGTGGTTTGTTGCAGAGATTGCACACCATATCGTTGACTCAGCCGATCATTACGCCTTCACCATCACTGGAAAAGTTGCGCTTACACAACCAGGAGACCCTTGTATTGCGGATATTTTGAAGATCAGCGATCTTGCTCGCCTGGCCGAGCAAGCTGCAATCGTCGATGCTCTTCTAGTAAGTGCAGCCGACCTCGATGATGTGTGGCTCGATCTCGAAAATGACAACGGCAAATTCCAGAGATTGCGTTCAACCGTCCTTTCTCAAGCCATTCACCATGCAACAGAGCACCGTGCACACATTGCTAGTGCGCTAGAAGCAAAAGGATTTGAGCCGATCAATCTTGATGATATTTCTCTCTGGGATTACGAGAAGTACGAGACTGCCAACGGTCTGAGGGAATAGAGACGCCCGTCAATGCAATTCAATCTCCTTTGGAAAACTATCTTGTGCCAAATCCTAGAATTCCTAACTCCTCAAGCAGATTATCGTCACAATTTGCCCAATTCGAAGTCGGTGTATCCCACCAGCAATAACTGCTTTCAAAGATCGGCATCTCCGGTATCGAGGAAGCTTGAAGAACTTTCATAAGATCTCTGGGACAGTTTTGGTTTATTAGTATGGCACTTCTAACATTTTGAGAAGAATGCGCAGATAATAGTTGAAGAGTTTCATAACTGGAATTTCTGTGAAGCGCAATGGTGGCGAGAATTTCTTCATCGACGACGTCATCGTCCAAATCTAAACTTAGCGCTAATGTATGAAGTACATCAGAATCTAAAGTCTCATTCATTACAAGTCTATAAATAACAGTCCAATCCTTATCAGTGGAAATCTCTTTCAGGATATCTGAAGGTGATTCCACATTTAGTGCGACAGAACCCCGTCCACATTTACTTCCATGATAATCATCACTAGCTCCTTCGTATGGCTTGAGACGCATTTGAGCTACAAACGGAATTGTTGCTTCAGAGATAATTGTTTTATTTCCAACTTGTGCCATAACTGATTCAACAAATGTTTTTTCTGTTTTGTAAAATTCAAAAAATCTATCGAGCACTTCTTTATCAGTATCAAACGGTAATTCTTCTAAAACTTCCAGTCCATCTGATCCTTCATTAAAATCTGAAATTAGCATCTTTATAAATTCGTTAATGTTGGTGAGGTTTGAATTGCAAACTTCTTCAAACAAATCATTGAACTCTAGATTTTCATGCGTCACTTTTGGCTCCTCTTCGCCCATTATGAGTGCCACCTAATCTTAGCGGGTGAACAGGCAATTGAACTTAGAGATCACTTAAAATTTCAATTGATTCGACATCTCCTGCATCTACAACCTTGATACGAACTCCGCCCATTACAAAGGAGTCGCCTAGGACTGCTACGTAACAACCCATTCACTAAAGGTCCCCAACTTTTACATTTGATTAATTTGATGTCACACCTTGGTCATTAAGCCAAACCGATCAGGCCCAATCTTAATTTCCGAATTGGGTTCCATCGGGATTAATCGGAGGGTGTTTTCCCTTCGGAATCGCTCCGAATGTGCTTGTCTTTCCGCTTCTTTCAATCGCATTCGAGAGGGTTAAGAACGGCGAGATTTTGATTATCAAAGAAAGTCTTTGCAAACCTGGATCATGACAAAGAGCCTCACTTTATGATCGAAACATAAACTTCTTACAATGGAATCGGATTTAACTCTCGAGTACTAGAAAGTAAAGCAGGAGAGCCAAAGCTACTTCGATTTATTTTCTTGTGAGGCAATTTTTAGAACAGTAAACAAAGTTGCACCCGCCAATAACGCAATAGGTACCGCAACGTAGTAAAGCCCTGCTTCAGCCTGATACTTAACTACTCCAAGCGCGATGAGGTTTGCCAGCACTGCGGGCGCTTTACCGTAATTCTTACCAGTTCTATATCCGCGCCCACATTGAATAAGTCCTAACCCACCTGCGATTGCGAATAGCACTACTCCCAAAAGTGGCAGGATCTCTCGGTTCTCGTGAGTGAATCCGAAAAAGATCATCCATCCACCTAGCGCTAGCACTACCGCACCTTCGATGAAGAGGAGGGTGGACGCGATTGTTCGCTGGTGCATCTGACGAGAGGGTGA
>JAIXYD010000192.1 GCA_027490415.1 Streptomycetaceae bacterium | reverse complement strand
TGCTCAATGGGTCATTGGACAAGAAGAACCACTCGCAATGGTTGCAATCCGTGATGTTGCAACATCTATCGCACCGGCCCAACTTGAATCTTCTCTCTCACTTTCAACTGATGAAGTTTCGTATGGAAATCCAGTAACTCTCTCGGGTGCGATCACACTCAAAGATAAATCTCCTGTCGCAGCACTTCCATTTACCGTGGAAGGTAAATATCAAGACGGATCGACTCGAATCTTGACAACCGGTACAACTGGTTTTGATGGCACCTATTCGATTCCAATGTTGATTGGTAAATCGGTATCGCTACGAGTTCTCACGGAAGCCTCTTGGGAAAGAGCTGCATCGGCAACACCTGCGCTCTCACTTGCAGTGTCACGAAACCTCATTCTGAATCCACCGACATCAGTAAAGAGTGGACTTCCATTTACGATCTCGGGTGTCGTACTACCTCGCACAGCAGGTGTGACGATTACCTTGTCGACGACTTCGGGCAAAGTAATCGGCCAGACCACGACAACAGATGCTCAAGGAGCTTTTTCAATCACCGTCCCCGCCCAAGCTCGCAGTATTGCTACCTATCAAGTTACGGTCGGGGCTGATGCCACATGGCCTGTATTTGCTAGCGATGCATTCTCTATCATTATCCGATGATGGTTAAGACATCCACGAATATCGAAGAAGAGATCGCTGCGATCTTCTCTGGAAATACCCCATGGGTCACCATCGTGTGGGATGACCCTGTCAATCTCATGACGTACGTGACATATGTATTGATGGAGCTTTTTGGTTATTCGCGCGAAAAAGCTCATGAACTGATGATGAAAGTTCACACCGAAGGCAAAGCTGTTGTTTCCACAGGAAGTCGCGAAGAGATGGAGCACGATGTAGCAATGCTTCATGAATACGGATTATGGGCCACTCTTCAGCGTGGAGACCAAGCCCTATGAATGGTGAAAAAGGGTTTCATCGCCATGGAGAAAACTCATATATTGCAGAGTTTGCTCAAAGTGAACGCGATGTATTGCTCAATCTCATCGAGCAGTTAATTGAATTGCTTTCAGAGCGAGTAGATCACGGCCATGAAGATCCTCTTGCGGCATTAGTTGGAATTACTTCACACGACTCTCCTCCTGAGGATGAAGTCTTGCGCCGCCTACTTCCGAATGCTTATGCCGATGAAGTTCAAGCAAGTGAATTTAGACGTTACACAGAATCAACCCTAAGAGGCAAGAAGCAGGCACATGCAATGTCTATGCGTATGTACCTCAAGAGTGCTGACGATGGAATTGTTGACCTTGATCACGA
This sequence comes from Streptomycetaceae bacterium, assembly GCA_027490415.1. GTDB lineage: Bacteria > Actinomycetota > Actinomycetes > Nanopelagicales > Nanopelagicaceae > Planktophila. Next base: position 2,430 of record JAIXYD010000192.1, on the reverse strand, counting down.
CAGCGCAAACGCGTGGTTAGGTGCCATCAACGATATGCGATTGGCTTTGGGCGTTCGACTTAATGTGCAAGAGAATACTTCTGATGTACTCGAACTTCTCTCACCTGATGATCCGTTACGTGGCGTCTATGCCGTCTACACATGGCTGGGTTGGCTACAAGAATCATTACTCTCTGCGCTGATGGATGAATGAGACTGTAGGATCTGCTCATGTTGGAAATTTCTCAAACCTTTGTTGATGCAATTGTTGCGCAATCACGCGAGGAATACCCTGACGAATGTTGTGGAGTAATACTCGGACCTGAAGGTTCGGGCAAGGCTCAACGACTAAAGCCGATGATCAACGCAGCCCATAGTCCAACATTTTATGAATTTGATCCAAAAGATTTACTTGCTCTCTACCGAGAAATTGATGACAACGACGAAGAGATTGTTGTTATCTATCACTCTCATACCGAGACCGAAGCTAGGCCTTCTCGCACTGATATCGCCTACGCAGGCGAGCCAGGTGCTCACTATGTGCTGGTCTCTACTCGCGAAGAGATTGCACCTGCAATTGAATTCCGCTCCTTCCGCATTGTTGATGGCGTTGTCACCGAGGAAGAAGTTTCAATTACCGAATAATCGATTTCTTAGCCATAATGTGCGCTATGAGCATCGATATCCGCATCCCCACAATTCTTCGCCCGTACACCAAGGATCAGAAGAGTGTTCAAGCTGAAGGCGCCAACCTCGGTGCTCTGATCGCTCACCTCGATGCGAACTACCCAGGCATAGGTGAGCGTTTACTCGAAGATGGTGCGCTGCGTCGATTCATCAATGTGTACATCAACGACGAAGATGTTCGCTTTCTCGGCAGCCTTGATGCACAGGTTAAAGATGGTGACTCTGTAACAATTCTGCCTGCAGTCGCCGGCGGTTAATTAAGTGGCACGTTTTGATTCGCTCGCTGATTCGGTAGGGCATACACCGCTTATTGGCCTTCCCAAATTATCGCCATCTCCAACAGTTCGTTTGTGGGCAAAGATGGAGGATCGCAATCCAACAGGTTCAATTAAAGATCGCACTGCGTTATCAATGCTGGATGCTGCAGAGAAAAGCGGCCAACTAAAACCTGGTGCAACAATTCTTGAACCAACAAGTGGGAATACAGGTATCTCACTTGCAATGGCAGCAAAAGTTCGTGGCTATCACCTCATTTGCGTAATGCCTGAGAACACAAGCCCAGAACGTAGACAGCTCCTTGAAATGTGGGGCGCAAAAATTATTTCTTCACCGGCAGCAGGCGGCTCAAATGAAGCCGTTCGCGTTGCAAAAGAGTTAGCTGCGCAGAATCCAGAGTGGGTCTTTCTCTATCAATATGGAAACCCTGCCAATACAGCAGCCCACTATGATTCAACTGGCCCAGAAATTTTCGAAGATCTTCCAACGGTGACGCACTTTGTTGCTGGACTTGGAACTACAGGAACACTTATGGGTGCTGGACGCTACCTTCGAGAGAAGAATCCAGATATCCAAATCATTGCTGCAGAGCCTCGCTATGGCGAAGTTGTTTACGGATTAAGAAATATTGACGAAGGATTTGTTCCAGAACTCTACGATGCCTCAGTTCTTACCCGCAGATTCTCAGTAGGGGCCGAAGATTCAGTTCGCCGCGTTCGCGAACTTCTAGAAGTTGAAGGAATTTTTGCTGGCATCTCAACTGGTGCAATTCTTCATGCAGCAATCGCGCTAGCCAATGAGGCAGTGCGCGATGGAAAGAGCGCGGATATTGCCTTTATCGTCTGCGATGGAGGATGGAAATATCTCTCCACCGGCGTATACGGAACTGAAGTAGATGAAGCCACGGAAGGTTTAGACGGTACCCTTTGGGCATGAGCTCGGCACCAATTGGCATCTTCGATTCTGGAGTTGGCGGATTAACTGTCGCACGAGCAATTTTGGATCAGCTACCAAATGAATCCACCATTTACATCGGTGATACTGCTCGCGGACCTTATGGTCCTCGTCCCTTAGCAGAGGTCAGAGATTTCTCACTCGAGACAATTGATTTCCTTATCGATCAAGGCGTGAAAGCAGTCGTGATCGCTTGTAATACTGCAAGTGCTGCGATGCTCCGTGATGCAAGAGAGCGTTACTCGGTTCCAGTGATCGAAGTAATTCAACCTGCAGTTCGTCGCGCGGTTGCAGCAACACGTAGTGGTCGCATCGGAGTGATTGGTACAGCAACAACGATCGAGTCACGTGCTTACTTAGATGCATTCGCGGCAGCGCCACATTTAGAGATTACAGATGTTGCTTGCCCTGCCTTTGTGGAATTTGTGGAGCGCGGTGAAACATCAGGTCCTGAAATCACTGAAATTGCTCGAACATATTTGAAGCCGATCATTGATGCCAATGTAGACACACTGGTTTTGGGGTGCACGCACT
>JAIXYD010000168.1 GCA_027490415.1 Streptomycetaceae bacterium | reverse complement strand
CCTACTCCGTTGACCAAGATGGCATTGACCCGAGACTCACTCTCGGTATGTGTGTAACCAATGAATTCAGTTGCACCTGATGCATCTGCAATCTTCTTGTACTCGCTGAGATCAGTATGGCCACTCTTCTTTGCGCGTGCATCTGCCTTAGCGCGATCACGCTGTTCTTTCATAAGTCGGGTAAACCCTGATTCATCTACTTCAAGACCAACTTCACGAGCCATTTCAAGAGTGAGATCGAATGGGAATCCATAAGTATCGTGAAGCTTGAAAACATCATCGCCACTCATTTTCGTCAACTTGGTGGCCTTCACAGCACTTGCTGCTAAATCAAAGATAGCTGTACCACTCTTAAGAGTTTGCAAGAAACTTTCCTCTTCAGCAGCGCTCACAGCGAGAATTCGCGCAGAATCATTTACTAGTTCAGGATACTGCGGACCCATCGCTCCAATCGCGGCCTGAGTTAAGGTCGCCATGCTTGGATCATTTGTACCCAGTAGGCGCATATTTCTGATGGTTCGACGCATCATTCTGCGCAATACATAACCACGTCCTTCGTTTCCAGGAGTAACACCGTCGCCAATCAACATTGCAGCAGTGCGAGCATGATCGGCAATTACGCGCAGTGAAATATCGGATTTTTCATTCTTTCCGTATTGAACACCGGAGAGTTGTGATGCAGTTGAAAGAATCTGCATCGTGGTATCAATTTCATAGATGTTCTCAACGCCCTGCAATAGGGCAGCCATGCGCTCAAGACCAAGTCCGGTGTCAATGCTCTTTGCAGGAAGCTCACCGAGGATTGGATAGCCGTCCTTACCGCCTCCGGCTCCTCGCTCGTTCTGCATGAAGACGAGGTTCCACACTTCAAGATAACGATTCTCATCTGCTATAGGACCGCCATCAACTCCATATGCTGGACCACGGTCGTAATAAATTTCGGAGCAAGGTCCACAAGGTCCAGGAACACCCATCGACCAGAAGTTATCGGCCATATCTCTGCGTTGAATTCGTTCTAGCGGAACGCCAATTTTCTTATGCCAAATATCGGCGGCTTCGTCATCATCAAGATAAACGGTTACCCACAGACGCTCTTCTGGAAATCCGTATCCCCCATCGGCAACTGACTTAGTCAACAACTCCCAGGCGAGTGCAATTGCACCCTCCTTAAAGTAATCGCCGAATGAAAAATTTCCACACATTTGAAAGAAGGATGCATGTCGAGTTGTCTTTCCGACTTCATCAATATCTAGGGTGCGAACACACTTTTGTACTGAAGTTGCTCGCTTGTAAGGAGGTGTAACTTCTCCAAGAAAAAACGGCTTAAACGGAACCATTCCCGCATTTACAAGAAGGAGATTCGGGTCATCAGCAATCAGCGAGGCCGACGGCACAACCGTATGCTTTAACCCCTGTGAGTTTCCAGATTCAAAAAAGCGCAGCCAACGTGCGCGGATCTCTGCTGATTCCACGAACTACACTCACTCAGCCTTCTTCTTCTTTTTGGTGCGCGTCTTACTCGCCTGAGCTGCAGTGATTAATGCGCCAGCAACTTTGACCGCTGGCCCGCTTTTATCCATAAAATCTGTTGCTACTTCAGAAACTTTAGTTGTTACTTCTTCAACATTCTTCGAGATCTTTGCAAAAGATTCGAGAGGACTATTGATCAGTTCGAGAGTACGCGTCGACTCTTGTATCAAAGGTGAGGTATCTGCTGTGAGTGCTTTGAGAGACAAGCTAGCCTCATCAACTAATTTTCCGACACGAATAACCGCGTAGGCCAATGAGATTGCAATAGCTAGGAGCGCCACCGCACAGATAATCGTTGCAATTCCGCCTGGACCCATTGTTCTCACCTTTCCCTATTTCGCGCACATTCTCGCTTTGACCTAAGCCTACCCGATCGTTTATGAAGCAGGTGTATCTGGCTTAAAGTCCATTCCACTCTCCTTGCGTTGAGCAGCAGTAATTGGTGTTGGTGCACCAGTGAGTGGATCGCCACCACTTGCAGTTTTTGGAAATGCAATTACTTCACGAATGGAATCGCTACCTGTTAATAGCGCACAGACGCGATCAAGTCCGAGGGCGATTCCTCCATGAGGTGGAGGTCCATAATTGAATGCCTCAAGTAAGAATCCGAACTTGCTGTTTGCCTCTTCATCGCTGAGGCCAATAACGCGGAACACTTCCTTCTGTATCTCTTTGTCATGGATACGAATCGACCCGCCGCCAAGTTCGGTTCCATTGAGAACAATGTCATAGGCATAGGCGAGAGCATTCGCAGGATCTTTCGCGAAACTCTTCGCAAATTCTGGCTTCGGACCTGTAAATGGATGGTGAACTGCGGTCCAGCCACCGTTTTCAGTTGGTTCGAACATCGGTGCATCGACAACCCACAAGAACTTCCACGCTCCCTCTTCAATGAGGTTACATCTCTTTCCAATTTCAAGACGAACCGCACCGAGAAGGGCTTGCGATGCTGCACGTTCTCCTGCCGCAAAGAAAATGGCGTCACCATTCTTAGCGCCAACAGCTGCAGCAATTCCTGCTTGCTCCTCAGGTGAAATGTTTTTAGAAACTGGACCACCGAGAGTGCCGTCCTCATTAAGAAGAATGTAGGCAAGTCCTTTTGCACCGCGTGCCTTGGCCCAGTCCTGCCATGCATCTAATTCACGACGAGGCGACCCCGCACCACCAGGCATAACCACAGCACCGACGTAATCCGCCTGGAATACTCGGAACGGAGTACTCGCGAAGAAATCAGTAACCTCAACAAGTTCGTTTCCAAATCGTAGATCTGGTTTATCTGAACCGAAGCGATTCATCGCATCCTTATAAGTCATGTGTGGAATTGGAGTTGGAATCGTGTAGCCAACGCTATCTTTCCAAATATCTACAAGAATCTTCTCAGCAACAGCGATAATGTCTGCCTGATCTATAAATGACATTTCAATATCGAGCTGTGTGAACTCGGGTTGACGATCGGCGCGGAAATCTTCATCTCTGAAACAACGTGCGATCTGGTAATAGCGTTCCATTCCAGCAACCATGAGCAACTGCTTAAAGAGTTGTGGTGATTGAGGCAATGCATACCAGCTACCAGGTTGTAGACGTACTGGCACGAGAAAATCACGCGCACCTTCTGGCGTAGATCGAGTGAGGTACGGTGTTTCTATCTCAAGGAAATCAAGATCATCCATCGCACGACGAATCGCAGATGTCACACGAGAACGGAGACGAAGATTTGAAGCTGGACCTTCTCTTCGAAGATCGAGATATCGATAACGAAGACGTACTTCCTCTGAAATGTCAGATTCAACACCAGTGTCAACAGGGAAAGGTAGTGGAGCGGATTCGCTCAGTACAGTAATTGAATCCCCCATGACCTCAATTGCACCAGTTGGAAGTGCGGGATTTTCGTTCCCTGATGGGCGAGCAACAACTTCACCAGTAATTGCTAAACACCACTCTGCGCGCAAAGCACCAGCTAAAGCTTCGTCGCGGATGACAACCTGTACAGAACCTGTTGCATCGCGTAAATCAATAAAAGCAACTCCGCCATGATCTCGGCGGCGCGCAACCCAGCCCGCGAGAGTAACTGTCTGACCCGCGTGGCTGGCACGAAGGGATCCGGCATCATGGGTACGAATCATTACTTTCAACTACTTTCTATCGAAAACTTAAGCGTGCGCGGAAAGGGCTTTTCCTAGTTCGCTAATCTTAACCGAGGAAAGTTCTCCATCTTTCATTCGCTTGAGCTCGATTGAGCCAGAAGATAACTCAGTCTCCCCCAGAACAACTGCGAAGGCGCTGCCTGACTTATCGGCTGCCTTCATTGCGCCTTTGAGGGCTCGATCTCCAAAGGCGATCTCCACCTTGAAGCCATCTTGTCGAAGGTCTTGCGCTAGAGAAAGCGCTCTCTCCTTTGCGATTTGTCCCAGTGGAATAATGAAGAGATCGCTTGCGAATTGATTTTCAAGCAATACGCCTTCGGCTTCTGCTGCCAAAAGTATTCGATCTACTCCCAATCCAAAACCAATACCTGAAAGATCGGCACCACCTAAGGTTTCCATCAATCCGTCGTAACGACCCCCACCACCAATACCCGATTGAGCACCAAGATCGTCATGTATGAATTCGAATGTGGTGCCCGTGTAGTAGTCAAGGCCACGAACCATTCTAGGATTAAGTGTGTAAGTGATCCCTAGAGCATCTAGATAACTGCACACCTGAGCGAAATTCTCGCGTGAGGCAGCCGAGAGATAATCCATCAGCAAAGGTGCGGCGGCCATCTTGCTTCGCACTTCTTCACGCTTGTCATCGAAGAGTCGCAATGGATTGATCTCTGCGCGTGATTGTGTCGCCTCATCCAAATCGAGTGACTTCAAAAACTTCACGAGATCGACTTTATGGGCAGCCCTCGATTGTGCATCTCCCAAAGAAGTAATCTCAAGTCGATACTTTTTCAAACCAATATTCTTAAATGCTGTATCTGCGAGTGCGATTATCTCAGCATCAATTGCTGGGTCATCAAGTCCAATTGATTCAACCCCAACTTGGTAGAACTGTCGATAGCGCCCTGCCTGCGGGCGTTCGGCACGAAAGAAAGCACCGGAGTAGAAAACTTTTACCGGCAGCTGTCCACGATCCAAAGAATGTTCGATCACTGCACGCATCACACCCGCTGTTCCCTCAGGTCGCAACGTGATTGATCTTCCGCCGCGATCTTCGAAGGTGTACATCTCTTTACTTACTACATCCGTAGATTCGCCTACTCCACGTGAAAAAAGATTTGTATCTTCAAATACGGGTAACTCCATCAATTGATATCCAGCAGCTTTGGCTGGAGCAATGAGGTGATCGCGTATCCATTCAAAACTTGCAGAACGTGGCGGGACGTACTCGCTCACACCCTTCGGGGCATGCAGTTGCTCACGCTTCATGAGCGCAATTGTTTCAGATAAGGATTAGTTCTGCGTTCATATTCGATTGTGGTGTCCGGTCCATGTCCTGGAAGTACGCGTAGGTGATCCTCTAAAGGCAAGATCTTCGTGGACAATGTACGCACCATCGCATCTTGTGATCCAGACGGTAGATCAGTTCGTCCGATCGAACCTGCGAAAAGTACATCGCCACTTAGCAGAACTTCGTTATTGACGGTAAACATCAATGACCCTGCTGTGTGTCCGGGCGCGTGTATGGCTGTAATTTCCAGGCCTACAGCTTCGAACTTCTGATTGTTTTTCAATTCAATTACTTGAGTAGGTTCACTCCATGTCACCCCACTAAGCGAGGAGATAAACTCTTTTCCGTGAACTAACTCTGGGTGCAATAAAGCTTTTCGGTCTTCGCTATGTATAAATGCCGGAATTCCGTAGCCATCGGCCAAAGGGATCACGGAGAAGGTGTGGTCGAGATGTCCATGAGTCAGTAGAACGGCAACTGGCTTAAGTCCTTCTTCCTCAATAATCATTTCAATCTCAGCGCTGATATCTGGCATCCCTGGATCGACGATGATGCATTCGGCTCCTTTTTGCGCAGCCAAGACCCAACAATTCGTTGCATACATGGGGGCAGGATGAACTCGAATCAGCATCTGTAACCCCCGAGCACTCACTTATCACGCTCAATTTTTGAGGCGGTAGTAAGACAGGGTACCTTTGACCTCCCACCATTACCTGCATTAACGAAGGCTTAACTGCCGACGCGCTGAAAGGAAAACTCATGAGCGATCAGAAT
>JAIXYD010000123.1 GCA_027490415.1 Streptomycetaceae bacterium | reverse complement strand
GATCGATTTAATGGGGGACCGGTAGGTCTTTCAACACTAGCGATAGCAGTCGGCGAAGAGACCGAGACAGTTGAGTCAGTCGCCGAGCCATTTTTGGTCCGTAATGGATTTATGGCCCGCACGCCCCGAGGTCGAGTAGCGACGGCGCTGGGATATACGCACTTGGGTCGGAGTGTTCCACCCAGCCTTGCCACCCTTTTTGATCCCGCCTCAGATTGATCTGAGCACCTCGTCTAGTGGCCTAGACTCTGCTCTTATGTCCACACCTAATAAAGTTGTAAAGACTTCCACGCGCCCAGGGCGCGCCTTGGCGATCCTCGCCTTAATTTTCGTCAGTCTCGGCGCAACTGCATTCGTAACAGATGCGACCTCGGTTCGCTTAGGACTTGATCTTCGCGGCGGTACAAGCGTCACGCTGCAACCGAGAGCATCAGCTGTTGGTAACGATGTGACCTCAGAAGCGATTGATCAGGCAGTTGAAATTATTCGCCAGCGCGTTAACTCTCTAGGAGTAGCCGAAAGTGAAGTAACAGCCCAAGGAAGTGGAACAAACCGCCAGATTGTCATCTCTGTGCCAGGTGAGAATGGTCGACGTGTAGTCGATCTCGTCGGTCAGACCGCAGAATTGCGCTTCCGTCAGGTTCTTGCATCCGGTCTAGGTGTCCCAGCTTCGGTAGATACGTCAACAGTGGCAACACCCGTCGCAGGCGTTTCGGATGCCATCAATCAAGCTTTCGCAAATCTGGATTGCACCGCCGCGGCGAGTTTGCAGGGTACTGGAACAGATGATCCATCTGCAGCAATCACAGCGTGCTCTAAAGACGGTGGCACAAAATATATCTTGGCGCCAGCCGAAGTTTTAGGTCGTCAAATCTCTAAAGCATCCGCAGGAATTAATACACAGGCAGGAAGCGCATGGAGTGTTTCACTTACTTTTAACGGTGAAGGAACTAGTGCATTTGGTGCTTTGACCGCACGTGTGACGTCATTGCCAGAACCAACAAATCAGGTTGCAATCGTTCTCGACGGAATAGTTCAATCCGCTCCTCGAATCAACGAAGCGATTCCATCTGGAACTGCTGAAATTACTGGATCATTCACTCAGGTTGAGGCACAGGATTTAGCGAACGTCCTCAAGTATGGAGCACTCCCACTGGCATTCGATCGTGGTGAAGTTCAACAGGTTTCACCAACCCTCGGCGCTGAACAACTTGACGCGGGCTTGTTGGCTGGTGGTTTGGGACTCTTGCTTGTTGTGATCTATTCATTCCTTTACTACCGCGGTCTTGGTCTAGTCATCACAGGTTCGCTCGCTATGGCAGCGGCGCTGCTATATCTCTTCTGCCTTGTTCTTGGAGAGACAATAGGATTCACGATGACTCTTGCAGGTATTGCAGGAATCATTGTGGCGGTGGGAATTACCGCCGACTCGTTCGTGATCTACTTTGAGCGAATCCGTGATGAAATTCGCGAAGGTCGCAGCCTGCGCTCGGCGGTAGAAAGTGGCTGGGCGAAAGCACGACGAACGATTCTCGTTGCAGATGCGGTATCTATGATCGCTGCTGTCCTGCTCTACTTCTTCGCCGTTGGTGGAGTTCGTGGGTTTGCCTTCTCGCTTGGCTTAACAACTCTCGTCGATCTCATCATTGTCTTCTTCTTCTCAAAGCCAATGATGACGTTCATAGCGCGATTTAAATTCTTCAATACAGGTCATCGCTTCTCTGGAGTTTCTGCCAAGAGTTCAGGCGTCGCTAGTTCAACTTCACAAGTGGAGGCTTAACATGTCAAAAACTCAAGGATTCGGCGGTCGTCTGTACTCGGGCGAAAAGTCTTTTAATATTGTTGGAAATGCGAAGAGATGGTACATAGTCTCAGCGATTTTCACACTCATCTCGATCGGAGCACTTGCTGTTCAAGGCCTACATCTTGGTATCGAGTTCAAGGGTGGATCTTCATATACGTTTAATTCGACGACTGCCACCGTTGAACAAGCTCGTAGTGCTGTCAAAGCTACTGGCTTTACCGGTGAATTAATCATTCAAAAGGTTGGCGATGACAAAGTTCGAATTCAAACTGGATCTCTCACAACGGCAGAATCTGATGCTGTCGAAGGCGCGATTGTTTCGACTTTCGGAGTTCCTGCAGAAGCAATCGACACACAGATAATCGGACCTTCGTGGGGTAAAGAGATCACTAAGAAAGCGCTCTACGGTTTGATTGCCTTTCTAATCGTGATTCTGCTCTTCCTCACCATGACTTTTGAGTCGAAGATGGCTATTGCTGCGATCGTGGCCGTAGTGCATGACGTTTTCATTACCGTTGGAATCTATGCTCTTGTGGGCTTTGATGTCACGCCAGCAACTGTTATCGGATTCCTCACGATTCTGGGTTACTCGCTTTATGACACCGTAGTTGTTTTTGACAAGGTTCGCGAAAACACGCGTTCCATTACATCAACGAGCAAGTCGACGTATTCACAGGCTACAAACTTTGCTGTTAACCAGACGATTGTCCGTTCGATAAACACCTCGGTCATCGCACTGCTTCCGGTTGCAGCGATCTTGTTTGTCGGAGCAGGACTTCTTGGCGCAGGAACTCTTAAGGATCTTGCATTGGCACTCTTCGTTGGAATGATCGTTGGAGCTTATTCCTCGATCTTTATTGCTCCAGCAGTTCTCGCTCAACTCCGCGAGAAAGAGCCAGCAATGATCGCTCTTGCAAAGCGCGTAAATGCTCGAGGTTCAGCAGTTGCTGCTGCCGGTGCCACTTCGTCATCGGACTCCGGTCAGGTTGCAACAGCGACGATGACAGAGCGACGCGGTCCTCGCAATCAACCAAAGCGTAAAGGTCGCAAGTAGAGATACTTCCAATGGATGCTCTTCTTAAGCCGCTCATTGCTGGG
>JAIXYD010000094.1 GCA_027490415.1 Streptomycetaceae bacterium | reverse complement strand
GGCACTGTCATTGTTATGGATCCAAAAACTGGAGCAGTGTTGGCACACGCCACAGCGCCAACATTTGATCCAAACAATACGAAGAATGTTTCTCTGGACTTAATGCGCAACCCTTCAGTCCAAGATGTTTATGAGCCTGGATCTACTGGAAAAGTTATGACACTGGCTGCAGCTTTGGAAGAAGGCGCTATTTCCCCAGAGACAGTCTTTGATGTTCCTTACAAAATTCGACGCGGTGGCGAATACTTCAAAGATCACGATCCACACCCACTTCAAAAGTTGACGACGGCTGGAATCCTTGCAGTCTCAAGTAACACCGGAACAATTAAGATCGCCGAGACCATGAGCAACGACACACTCCATTCCTACCTCACAAAATTTGGTATCGGATCAAAAACCGGAGCGGGGCTACCCGGTGAAAATGTCGGACGCTTATTGGCAGTCAAGGATTGGTCTGGCACAACTGCACCAACAGTTGCTTTTGGACAGGGATATTCACTTAACGCGATGCAGGCAACAAGCATCTTCGCAACCTTAGCCAATGATGGCATCCGTGTTTCTCCAACGGTTATTGCCGGAACAAGTGATGCTTCTGGAAACTTTACCGAATTCAAAAATGAAAAAGGCGTTCAGGTTGTGAGTTCATCAACAGCGGCAAAGATGCGAGTCATGATGGAAAGTGTTGTCTCTTCACATGGAACTGCTCCGAGTGCTGCCATTCCTGGATACCGAGTCGCTGGTAAGACAGGAACTGCAACCCGCTACGACGATAACTGCGGATGCTATAGCGGGTATACAGCGTCATTTATTGGATTTGCGCCAGCCGATGCACCTGCTTTTGTCATCAACGTAACTATTCAAGATCCCAAGGCCGGGCACTATGGCGGTGCACTAGGTGGCCCAGTATTTAAAAAGGTTATGACTTTCGTGCTGCAGAGCAAACACATCGCACCGACAGGTACAAAAGTTTTACCAATAGCACTCACTAAGGCTGAGCTAGATAAGAAGGCACGCGCTGAGAAAAAGGCAGAAAAAGTAAAGATTACTCAAGCGAGCACGAGGGGATAAGCCATGCGCCCACTCCTTGATCACTCTATTTCAGTTGAAGACATTTCCCGACTTATTGGCATAACAAGTGAGTTGGAATCTTCCATCACATTCTCTGGAGCAACTTCAAAAGATACTGAGGTAGTACCAGGAGATCTTTTCCTAGCTTATCCAGGAACGAAAACTCATGGCGCAGAGTATGCCTCTCGTGCGATTTCAATGGGAGCTCGAGCAATTCTTACTGATGCCTCAGGTGCAGAGATCGCACAAGGGCTTCCAGTCATTGTGGTCCGTGACGTCAGAGCAGCTGGCGCACTTATTTGTGCACATCTTTATGGAAAACCAATGCAGGAAATGGTCAGTATCGGAATTACTGGAACAAATGGCAAGACGACAGTAAGTACTTTGTTGCATCAACTTTTTCAAGAAGTTGGTCGAGAGAGCGGACTCATTGGCACGGTTGAGACTCGAATCGGACGTGAGGTGTTGGCTAGTTCACGAACTACTCCTGAAGCTGATGCACTCCAAGCACTCGCTGCAACCATGAGCGAACGCCATCTACGTCATCTAGTGATGGAAGTTTCAAGTCATGCCATGGTGATGCAGCGCATGATGGGCTCACACTTTGCAATGGTTGGATTTACTAATCTCTCGCAAGACCACCTGGATTTTCACGGTGACATGGATAGTTATTTCCGCGCTAAAGCCGCTCTCTTTACCCTGGAATACGCCGATCAAGCATTTATCAATATCGATAACGATTTTGGTTTACGTCTATTCAACGAGTGCGGAATTCCCGCCATGTCGCTCTCAAGAAGTAATCCCAAGGCAAGTTGGCATTTCACTTCAATTACTCCGACTGTAGCAGGGACAACATTCACAGCTAGAGGCACTGGCGGAATATTGATTGAAAGTTCAACACCGCTGTACGGTAATTTCAACCTAGAGAACATCCTCTTGGTCCTAGCAATCGCCGTAGAGTGTGGAATAGATCCACTCGATTGTGCTGCGATCATTCCAAAACTTAAGGGTGCCCCTGGACGCATGGAGTCCATTAATCGAGGACAAGACTTCACGGCGCTAGTGGATTACGCACATACTCCAGATGCAGTACGAAATGTCATTTCAACAACAGCTGAATTCACATCCGGAAAGGTCATAGCCGTTCTTGGATGTGGAGGAGATCGCGATTCTTCCAAGCGGCCATTGATGGGTAGCGCATTGATAGAGGAAGCTGATATCGCAATCTTCACCAGCGATAATCCACGTAGCGAAGATCCAAAAAAGATTTTGACTGAGATGACTCAGCATCTACAGGTGAGTGAACCGTCTCGAGTGATTATTGATCGCCGGGAGGCAATTGCATATGCAGTTTCGCTTGCCAGAGCAGGTGACACACTCCTAGTCCTAGGTAAGGGCCACGAGAATGGGCAAGAGATAAACGGAGAGAAGATCGATTTTGATGATCGACTCGTTCTTGAAAAAATGCTTGAGGAGACTCGATGATTTCCATGATGGCATCCCACATTGCCCAGATTATTGATGGCTCCCTTTCGGGTAATGATGTTCTCGTTACTTCAGGAGCATCCCTAAAGTCATCAGAGGTAAGTCAAGGAGGAATCTTCTTGGCGATTGCAGGCGAGAAAGTTGACGGTCACGATTTCGTCGAAGATGCCTTCTCTCACGGTGCTGTACTTGCGATTACAACCCGTGCGGTCAATCAACGGCACATCCTAGTTGAAGACGTTTCCACCGCCCTGACAGCACTAGCCCGCTTTGTTCGGTCAGCGCTTAAAGATGTAAAGGTCATTGGGATTACTGGTTCGCAAGGTAAGACAACAACAAAGGATCTTCTTCGACACATGCTTTCTCAGCATGGTGAGACTGTCGCTCCTTTTGGAAATTACAATAATGAATTAGGCGTTCCGTTGACGCTATTGGCTTGTACAGAGACAACAAAGTATGTCGTCATTGAAATGGGAGCGAGACACTCTGGCGATATCGCACATCTTGCATCGATTGCTCGACCAGACATTGCTGTTGTCTTGCGAGTAGGTATGGCACATGTAGGCGAATTTGGCTCCGTCGAAACAATCGCAAAAACCAAATCAGAGTTGATTTCTTCACTTTCGGCGACAGGGATCGCAATCTTGGGTCAGTACGATTCATACACTCCCGCAATGAAGTCTCTTCATTCTGGACGCACGATTACTTTTGGCAGTGGGCACTCTGATGATGTCAGGGCCACAGAAATTGAAATGCGTGAAGGTTGCCCACACTTTGATCTTGTCACTCCTGATGGTCGGGCAGCGGTGGGATTACGAATAGTGGGAGAGCACCAGATAGCGAACGCACTTGCTTGCGCAGCAGTTGGAACTGCTCTCGGCTTTTCAATTGATTCAATTGCTACAGCGCTCTCAACTGCACTCATCGAAAGTAAATGGCGGATGGAGATTCATGAGTTTTCTGAAGTTCTCCTCATTAATGATTCATACAATGCAAGCCCAGACGCCGTTGAGGCAGCACTTCGCACCTTGATCCTCTTCGCGCAAGAGCGAGGAGGGCGCGCATGGGCATTTCTGGGAAAAATGGCAGAACTCGGCGAGTCTTCAGCCTCAGCCCACCAGCAGGTTGGCACCCTTGCCTATCAGCTGGGTATTGATTATCTCGTATGCGTCGATGCGCCGGATTATCAGCCAGTCGAGCACAGTGGAGCACTCACAAACCTTCATATTTGTGATCGCAACGGGGCCAGGGCGATTGCGGAACAGATTGAACCAGGAGATGTAGTACTTGTTAAAGCATCACGTTCAGAGAGATTTGAACTTCTTGCAGAAGAGATAGAAGAAGTTGTTAAGGCGAAGCTGGAAACTAGAGTAGAAGGGGGAATAGAAGAGTGAAAACAATTCTTGCTGCTGGTGGCTTTGCGCTACTTCTCTCGCTCTTTGGTACCCCTCTATTGATTCGCGTTCTTGCCAAGCGGGGATATGGGCAGATCATTCGTGATGACGGTCCCTCTTCGCACCATACTAAGCGCGGGACGCCCACCATGGGCGGCATCATCATCATCTTCGCATCAATCGTGGCTTATCTCATCGCACATTTGATTAGCGGTAATCCCATCACTGCATCCGCTGCACTGGTAATTGCTCTTGTGGTTTCACTTGGTTTCGTTGGATTTTTGGACGACTGGCTGAAAGTTTCAAGAAAACAGTCACAAGGCTTAACTTCACGACAAAAGTTATTCGGACAGGTTCTTGTCGCATCAGTATTCGCATATTTCGGAACAAAGTTTCCTGATGCTGATGGATTAACACCTATTTCATCTCAGTTATCAACTGTGCGAGACACTTCAATTACCCTTGGAGCAGTTTTTGTAATTGTGTGGGTTGCTCTAATGGTCACGGCCACGAGCAACGGCGTGAATCTCACAGATGGCCTTGATGGGCTTGCATCAGGTGCTTCGGTGCTTACATTCATCTCATTTATTTTGATTGGTGTTTGGGAGTTTGGTCAGAGCTGTGCAGTTTCTCCTGGCATTAATTGTTATGAGGTCCGAGACCCACTCGATATAGCAGTATTGGCTGCCGCTTTTGCGGGTGCCTGTACAGGTTTCCTTTGGTGGAACGCCTCTCCTGCAAAGATATTTATGGGGGATACGGGTTCACTTGCTCTTGGCGGCGCACTTGCCGGAATTGCAACCATGTTACGGATTGAACTGCTCTTGATTCCGCTAGGTGGCCTCTTCGTGATTATCACTATGTCAGTAATTATTCAGACGGTTTACTTCAAGTTATCTGGCGGCAAGCGCGTATTCAAGATGGCCCCTCTCCAGCATCACTTTGAATTGATGGGTTGGGGAGAAGTAACAATTGTTATCCGATTTTGGATTATTGCCGGCTTGTGTGTTGCAGCAGGTCTAGGTCTGTTCTATGCCGATTGGATCGCAGGCTAACGGCTCTGCGGGAAATTACTAATGAGCTTTTCAAAAGATCTGCAAGATAAAAAAATTCTTGTGCTTGGAGCCGGTGTTACGGGCTGCGCATCTGCACGTGCACTAATGGCGCGGGAAGCAGAAGTCACACTTGTTGATGAATCCGTGACAAATAGTGAGGAATTCACAGTTGTGCGGCCGTCAGCTGTTAATGTCTCTGAGTTCGATTTTGTGCTCGTATCACCGGGTTGGAGAGAGAGTCATTCACTCATTCAACAAGCGGTAGCCGCTCAGGTCACCTTGCTCAATGAAATTGATCTTGCATGGGCTTTGAAGGAGGAGCGCGCTCCAGCACAGAAGTGGTTAGCTCTTACTGGTACGAATGGAAAGACTACAACTGTTGAAATGACTGCGGCAGCCTTACGAGCAGGTGGTTTTCATGCAGTTGCATGCGGCAATGTCGGCAAGACGGTTATTGAGTGTGTCGAAAGCAGTGAGGCTTATGACGTTCTCGTCCTCGAACTCTCAAGTTTTCAACTCCACTGGTTACAGCGAGCAGAGTTTGTGGCTGCAGCGATTCTAAATATTGCAGACGATCACACCGATTGGCATGGAAGTTT
>JAIXYD010000042.1 GCA_027490415.1 Streptomycetaceae bacterium | reverse complement strand
GAGCGGGCACTTAATGGCGTTCATACCGCGTATTACTTACTACATTCAATTAATGCGGGTACACAATTTGATGAAGTTGAAGCTGAGATGGCAAAGAACTTTGCTGACGCCAGCTCCAAATGTGGAGTGAGCCAGATAATTTATCTTGGCGGTATTGCAAATGATGAGAACCGCAGCAAGCACCTTGCATCGCGCATGAACACGGGTGCAATTTTGGGTGCTGGTTCAGTGCCAGTGATTGAACTGCGCGCTGGAATCATCATCGGTAGCGGATCAGCATCATTTGAAATGTTGCGCCACCTGACTCATCGCTTGCCGATTATGACAACACCAAAATGGGTTTCAAACCGCACACAGCCAATTGGTATTCGAGACGTGCTCTACTACTTGCGCCAATGTGCTGCGCTTTCTACTCCGGTGGATAAGGTATTTGATATCGGTGGACCGCAAGTACTCTCTTATGCTGACATGATGCAGAAATTTGCCGCACTCTCTGGACTGCGCAAGCGATGGATCATTCAGGTGCCGGTGCTTACACCTAAACTTTCTAGCCTCTGGATTGGTTTTGTAACACCTGTGCCAATTTCCTTAGCTAAGCCACTTGTCGAATCACTGATCAGTGAAGTTGTTGCTGATCCAAATAAATCGATCGATGCTCTTATTCCAAAACCATCTGAAGGTTTACTTACAGTTGAAGAAGCGATTGGCTTAGCGCTCACCCGTACAGCAGAACATAGCGTTGACACACGTTGGTCTGATGCCGCTTTTCCAACCGCTCCGTGGCAGAAGGCGCAGAGCGATCCTGATTGGGCGGGCGAAATGATGTTGCGCGATCTTCGCGTATCAACAACTGATGTTCCTGCCGAGCTCATCTGGCAACAGATTGAACGAATTGGCGGCGACAATGGTTGGTTTGGCGCTGGCTGGCTTTGGTTTTTGCGAGGAGTACTCGATCGCATGTTAGGTGGCGTTGGTTTACGCCGTGGACGCCGTGACCCAGAGCATTTACGTCTTGGAGATAGCGTTGATTTCTGGCGAGTAGATGAACTTGTAAAAGGATCTGTGCTGCGACTCTATGCCGAAATGATTTTGCCAGGTAAGGCGTGGCTGGAATTTAAAGTCTACGAAGAGAATGGCAAAACAGTTCTGCGCCAAGAAGCACAGTTTGCACCTCGTGGATTAGGCGGCCAGTTGTATTGGTATGCCGTGCTTCCATTTCATATCTTTGTCTTCCCAACAATGATTCGAAACATCATTAAGAGCGCACGGAGAGAGAACCTCAAAGGCAATGCATAAGTTCACTCCCGAAGTTGAAGAGTTAGCCAATGAAATATTGGCGTACAGCCTTGATCGCCTGAAAACTGATCCACCTTTAGATGGTCCGCGATCTGCAGCAGATCTTTTTGCAGAAGTCGGAAATACAATCACCGAACGCGGTCTTGGCGGACGTGCAGCGCTGGGTGTATTTACCGAGGTCCTAGCCAAAGCGTGTATCTCAACAGATCATCCTCGTTATTTGGCATACATTCCTTCAGCACCGAGCGAGTACGCAAGCCTTTTTGATCTCGTCGTTGGAGCAAGCGCGCTTTACGGTGGCTCATGGCAAGAAGGTGCCGGCGCCGTCTTCGCCGAAAACCAAGCGCTGCGCTGGTTATCTGATTTAGCAGGACTCCCAGAAAGTGCCGGCGGAGTATTTGTACAAGGCGGCACAATCGGAAATCTCTCTGCGTTAGTTACAGCGCGTGAAGATGCTCGTGCAAAATTTCCTGACGTAACAAAGTGGGCAATTGCGTGCAGCGCAGAAGCGCATTCGTCCATTGCAACTGCAGCAAAAATTATGGATGTGGAGCTGGTAAAGATTGCCCCACGTGCAGATCTGCGCATTCATGGCGACGATATTGCTGCAGCAATCGATGAATATCACGCAAGCAGTACGGGGCGAATCTGCGCTGTCGTTGCAACTTCTGGAACAACAAACCTTGGCGTCATCGATGATCTCATCGGAGCTGGCAAAGCTGCCCACGATCGCAATATTTGGTACCACGTAGATGGTGCATACGGTCTAGCCGGTTTATGTGCCCCATCAGTGCGCGCTGATTTTAATGGAATCGAACTCTGCGATTCATTTATTGTTGATCCACATAAGTGGCTCTTTGCACCTTACGATGCCTGCGCACTTGTCTATCGCAATCCTGAAATTGCGCGCACTACACATACACAACATGCTTCGTATCTTGAATCACTTCATGATGGCTCTTGGAGCCCATCTGATTATGCAATTCAACTAACTCGTCGTACACGTGGCTTGCCATTCTGGTTCTCCCTTGCAGCAGCCGGCACCGATGCCTATCGTGATGCAGTTGAAGAATCTCTTACCGTTGCAAAGAATGCGGCAAAGTTAATAAGTGCACATCCGCGTCTTGAACTCTTGCGCGAACCTGATCTTTCTATTGTTGCTTTTACCCGTACCGGATGGAGTAAAGATGACTACCAAAAGTGGAGTGATCAATTACTTGAAGACCAGATCGGTTTTGTGACGCCTTCATCACATCAGGGCCAGACGATTCTTCGTTTTGCAATCGTTAACCCTTGGACGACGATGGCCGATATCGAAGTAATTTTAGATACCCTGTAAATCCCACAATTTAGTGAG
>JAIXYD010000066.1 GCA_027490415.1 Streptomycetaceae bacterium | reverse complement strand
AGAAAAATTCCTTGAGTCTCACGCCCGAATGATTTTCCGACGAGCTCTAGATTATGAGCAATTGCAAATGTGATGCTCATGGAGATCCACATTGCGAGGCCGCCCCAACGAGGAGTTGGAGTCGTATGTACATCTCGCGTGCGAATTTGAGCAACTGCGCCAAAACGAATAGCCCAGGTGCGTACTAATGGTGTGACGACGTAACAGAGTGCTGCTGCAAGTAACAGTGTGAGTAAGTACTCGCGCATCTGGTTCTGCCTATCGCTCTTTAGGCTTGATAGATCGGGAATTGTGCAGTGAGTGCGTGAACCTCTGATTTGATTGCAGCGTGTGCTGCTGCATCATCAGTTTTTATGGCGCGTGAGATCAGAGAAGCAATAACTTTCATCTGCTCTACGCCCATTCCTTGAGTCGTCGTTGCCGGAGTTCCTACTCGGATTCCGCTTGTTACTGAAGGTGCCTCAGGATCAAATGGGATTGAGTTCTTATTAAGAACAATTCCAGCTGCGCCGCAGCGCTCATCGGCCACCTTGCCATTGACGCCGGTAGCGCGAATATCAATCAGAGCTAAGTGAGTCTGCGTTCCGCCAGAAACTGCACGCATTCCTTCACCTTCGAGGGCAGCAGCGAGAGCTTGGGCGTTAACGATCACATCTTTTGCATACTTTTGATAAGCAGGTGTTGCGCACTCTGCGAGCGCGACAGCTTTTCCAGCAACGGCAGACATGATTGGTCCGCCCTGCATTCCAGGAAAGACTGCCTTATCGATAGCAGCTGCATGTTCTGCCTTGGTAAGAATCATTCCTCCGCGTGGTCCGCGAAGAACTTTATGCGTTGTAAATGAGACAACATCTGCATAAGGGACAGGTGATGGAATCGCCTTTCCTGCAACCAGACCAATGAAGTGAGCGGCATCCACCCACATGATCGCTCCTACTTCATCGCAGATAGCGCGTACTTTTTCGAAGTCGATTAAGGATGGATAAGCAGTTGCACCGCTACAGATCATCTTTGGTTTGTGAGCCAGCGCGCTATCTCGTAGTTCGTCATAATCAATTAATTCATTATCTTGGCGGACACCGTATGAAACGACGTTAAACCACTTACCTGAGAAGTTGACCTTTGAGCCGTGTGTGAGGTGACCTCCGTGTGGAAGAGACATCGCAAGCACGGTATCTCCTGGCTTTGTAAATGCTTGATAGACAGCGACATTTGCACTAGCGCCCGAGTGAGGTTGAACGTTGGCATGCTCTGCGCCGAAGAGTGATTTCGCGCGCTCGATTGCAATGTTCTCTGCGACATCAACTTCTTCACAGCCGCCGTAGTACCGCTTACCCGGATAACCCTCTGCATACTTATTGGAAAGGGTTGAACCAAGAGTTGCAAGGACTGCACGTGAGGTGAAGTTCTCTGATGCGATCAGTTGAAGATTGCTCTGTTGACGGCGAAGTTCAGAGAGTAAGACCGCTGCAATATCTGGATCTTGCTGGGAGAGCAGTTCAAAATCAGGGCCATAGAAGGTATCGGTCATGGCGGCAAGCCTAGCCTTAAGGGATAACTAGCGCAGGAATGACTTTCGCAATTTCACTCTGTGAGATTGCCCCTTCGCGCACAAGGCGGGTCTGGGTGAGTTCAACTTCGACATGGCTGGATCTCGCATCGGCAGCAATGACTCCTGAGTCGATGATCAGTGCAACTTCATGTCCTTGAAGGTTGAGTTGTGAGATCTCAACAATCGGTGGGTGACCGGCCATCGCTGCACTAGCAACTGCTAGCGGACCGGTCTCTTTTATCAGCGCTTGTAAGAATTCATGACGTGGCATCCGAACGCTGACCCAATCAAGTTTTCCCGCATCTCCCAAATCCCAATTAAGTCCGCGTTGTGGACGCAATGTGAGAGAGAGCGCTCCAGGCCAGAAAGCATTCATTAACGCACGCGCATCTTCTGAAATGTCTCGAGCAAGCCCTTCGATCTGTGAATGATCTGAAATTAGAACTTGTGCAGCAACACCGAGCGCGTCACCGCGCAGAACATGCATAGCACGCACTGCATCCTGGCTAAAGGCGTCGCAAAGATATACATATCCATTTTCATGTGGTGCGATGATGACAAATCCATCTCGGATGCACTTAGCTGCAAGACCTACATGCTCGCTTGTATTAGATACATCAAAGATCACTTGTGTTGCCACAGGATTCCTACTTTCTCACCGCAGTTGTATATCGCGGTCTCGCTGTGAGATCTAGATGACAGAGAATATCTCTAAAGTTCTCAGCGAGTAACTTCTCGAGTGCCGGGCCTTGATCTTCGGTATGTTCGAGAGCAAAGAAACCACCAGGTTTAAGTAAGCGTGCAGCGGTATCAATAAAGCGTCCAGGAATATCTAGCCCTGTAGGGCCGCCAAAGAGTGCAACTGCAGGCTCGTGGTCTGCAACATCTCGTGGTAACTCTTGGCTATCTGGAACATATGGAGGATTAGCAATAACTACATCGCATGTGACGCCCTCAAGCGCATCAACCACATCACCTTCAACAATCCGCACTTGTTCGTTGATGCGTGAAACATTCTTCTTTAACCATTCGATTGCTGCCGGATCTTTTTCAACTGCGATCACTCGAGTCTGAGGATTCTCAGTTGAGATTGCTAGCGCTAGCGCGCCGGAACCTGATCCAAGATCTACAACGCTAATCACTCCGGTGAGTTTTTCGCTGTTCTTTTCACAATGGTCTAATACTGCTTGCACAAGCAATTCTGACTCAGGACGAGGAACCAATACTCCTGGCCCTACTTGAATTTCGAGGTATCGAAAGTAGGCAACACCAGTCAGATACTGCAAGGGCTCATGATTTGCTCGGTCATCAAGTAATTTCCAGAAAGTTTCCTCCAGAATTGTTAGATCTTCGAATCCGGCAAGACGATCTTCCACGATTACTGGATTGTGTAACTCCATCCGTGAAATTCCTAACGCATATGCCATGAGGTGTTCGGCATCGATTGGATCAATTCCCGCAGTGCTTAATTGCTCTTTGCCCGCTGCTAAGAATTCTTTAAAGTTCATTGGTGCTTGCCATTACTCCGT
>JAIXYD010000074.1 GCA_027490415.1 Streptomycetaceae bacterium | reverse complement strand
TCGAATAGATCGACTTTCTCAGAAGCTGCGTGAGCGCATCGGAGATCAGATTAGCGTTGCGCCGACACCCGAAACAATTCATCGTTCAGTGATTGAACGCTCGATTACTGAGCGAAAATCGGTAGCGATGACGTATTACTCGCCACATACCGACGAAGAAACCCAGCGATTGGTTACTGCCTATGACTTCTTCAACGAGAATGACGTGGAGTATTTTCAAGCCTACTGTCACGCTTCCGAAGCAATGAGAACTTTCCGGTTGGATAGAATCGTTACTGCCTCACTTGTGGATTCGGTTAATCAGACGCCTGCTTTGAACCCCGCACGTGTTCACTCAGCTGAAAAGATTCGCGCCTCTGCCACGGTGAGGTCACTCGATCGCACGACCGTCGAAGCGTTCTCCCTATCCGTCTCGGATCTGGCCCTAGGTGCCAGTGTCACTCTCGAGGCATTCTCACCCGATTGGCTCGTGAGGGCCGTGATGGCAGGGGCTGGCTCATTGGTTGTCGACGAACCCAGCGAAATTCGACAACAAGTCCGCCAGAGCGTTGATGCAACGATCGCCCTTTATGAATAGGGTGCGATAGCCTTAAGCATCTGAGTCGGGGCTTTACGTCAAGAAGGAGATTTTCGTGTTTCTCAAAGAACCTACCCACATCTTGCTCGTTCTCGTTGTGATCATTCTGCTCTTTGGAGCAAAGCGTCTTCCAGACTCAGCGCGATCCTTGGGCAAGTCTCTCAAGATCTTTAAGTCAGAGATGAAGGATATGAAAGACGAGAAGAAGCCAGACCAAGACGGTCAAGCTTCCGCGTAAATACAATGTCGACCACCACAGGCGGTCGCATGCCGCTCCTTGAGCATTTGCGTGAACTTCGCAAACGTGTGGTGCGAAGCGCGGCCGCGATCTCACTTGCCGCGATCGTAGGTTGGGTTTACTACACGCCAATCATCACCACTTTGGCTAAGCCCGTCTGTGATTTGAAAACTGCGCAAGAGACCGGTGCTGATAGTTGCGGTGCGCTCTACATCAATGGTGTTCTCGGTCCGCTGAATCTTCACATCAAGGTAGCAATCCTGACCGGCCTTCTTTTGGCTGCACCAATATGGCTCTACCAACTCTGGGCGTTCATAGCTCCTGCTCTGCATAAGAAAGAGAAGCGCAACTCGATTCTGTTCATTATTGCAGCGACACCATTCTTTAGCGTTGGGGCTTACTTCGGTTACACGATTCTGCCATTAGCCATTCGAGTTCTCTTTGGATTCACCCCAGAGGCTTTAAATAACCTTGTTAAGTTTGATGACTATCTTGATTTTGTTACGAGAACAATTTTCTTCTTTGGGCTTGGCTTCCAACTGCCAGTTTTTCTAGTGTCGCTGAATTTGATCGGAGCGTTAAGCGGAAAAGGAATTTTGCGGCCTTGGCGTATTTGGATTTTTGCCATCACTCTCTTCGTCGCAGGATTTACTCCGAGCCCAGATCCTCTCTCGATGATCGCATTGGCCGTACCTTTAATCGCGCTCTATTTCCTTGCCGGACTCATCTCTCTCGCTAATGATCGCAGGCGCGAAAAGAAGGCTTTACGTGCTGATTCTGGCGATTAATCCTTCTTCAGGAAAAGGTCATGCTCGCAGAGAAGCTACAAAGGCGAGTGAGTATTTTGCGAATCGTGGCATAAACACTTTGCTCCTTGAAGGGGAGTCTTTACAGGACTTTAGGAATTCATTTCTTCGCGAGATAGATCGTGATGACGTCACTGGTGTGATCGCTTGTGGTGGCGATGGTTTAGTGCACGAGTTGATACAGCACTCTGCGCCTCGCGATATTCCCATAGGTGTGATCCCATGCGGCACTGGAAATGATTTCGCCCGTAGTATTGGCGTATACAAGCTCGCATTGAGTCAGCAGTGTGACCTGATTGTGAACTCTGAGCCAAAATCTATAGATCTAGGTATAGTCAATCAGACATGGTTTTCAGCAATACTCTCAACTGGTTTTGATGCTCTCGTCAATGAACGCGCTAATCTCATGGTCTGGCCCAAGGGGCGTATGAAGTACAACCTAGCGATGATCGAAAAGATTATTGCGCTCAGACCACATCACTACAGAATCAGAATCGACGACAAAGAGCTCGATCTTCCTGCCACATTAATCACAGTTGCCAATGGAAGAAGTTATGGTGGGGGAATGAATATCTGTCCTGAAGCAAGCCTCGAGGACGGACTCTTCGATGTAATGATCCTCGGGGAGGTTTCGCGCAGTGAACTTCTTAAGGTTTTCCCGAAGGTATATCGTGGAAAGCATGTTGGACACCCAGCAGTGACTTTCTATCGCGCCCGCGAAATCGAGATCCGTGGTTCTGGTTCATCATTTGCTGACGGAGAACCAATCGCAAAACTACCTCTAACTGCGAAGTGCGTAAGTAGGGCGCTGCGGGTGTGGGCGGCATGAGTACTCCCGCAGAGCGAATGGCGGCGGCAAAAGTTCGAGCCTCGCATCCACTCACCATTAAGTTCTCCCAGAGCTTTGATTTTCCTCTCGATGACTTTCAAGTTGATTCCCTTCACTGCGTCGAGGATGGTCGCGGTCTTCTCGTAGCGGCACCAACTGGTGCTGGAAAAACTGTTGTTGGTGAATTTGCTGCCTTCTTGGCTCTAGAGAAGGGCAAGAAATGTTTTTACACAACGCCGATTAAGGCTCTTTCCAATCAAAAGTTTGCTGAGTTCGTCACCAAGTTCGGTGAAGAGAATGTGGGGCTACTCACCGGCGATACCAATATCAATTCAGAAGCGCCGATCCTTGTAATGACAACCGAAGTGCTACGAAACATGCTTTACGCAGGATCTTCAACCCTTACCAACTTGCAGTCTGTCGTGATGGACGAAGTGCATTACTTAGCCGACAAATTCAGAGGAGCGGTTTGGGAAGAAGTTTTGATCCACTTGATGGAATCAGTCCAGGTAATCTCTCTCAGCGCAACCGTTTCAAATGCTGAGGAATTTGGTGAGTGGCTCGGAACTGTCCGTGGCGATACTGATGTGATCGTTTCAGAGATCCGTCCTATTCCTTTATATCAGCACGTACTGATCGGAAACCGTCTCGTCGACCTATTCAAAGAGCCTGGCAAGATTAATCC
>JAIXYD010000193.1 GCA_027490415.1 Streptomycetaceae bacterium | reverse complement strand
TTCACCCCTGAATATCGCGGAATCGGTATTCGTATTGAAGATGATGTACTTGTGACTGCGGATGGATGCCTGAATCTCTCAGAGCGAATTCCGCGTCACCCTGATGCAGTCGAAGAGTGGATCAGAACACTGCAGCAGGCGCGATAAGATCGGATAATGACTCAATCACTTATCCATGCGCGTGGACTGACTAAAACATTCGGCGATTTCACAGCGGTTAATGGCATCGACTTTGATGTGGTCAAGGGTGAATCCTTTGGTCTTCTAGGCCCAAACGGTGCTGGAAAATCGACTGCGATGCGAATGATTGGTGCGACATCTCAGCGCACATCGGGTGATCTGACAATCTTGGATAAAGATCCGGAACAATTCGGACCTCAGATTCGTGCGCATCTAGGTGTTGTTCCACAGCAAGACAACTTAGATACACATCTGACTGTCTCAGAGAATCTCTATATTTATGGACGTTACTTTGGTCTATCGCGCAAATTTGTGAAGAATAAAATTGAAGAACTTCTTGCCTTTGCTCAACTTGAAGAGAAACGCAATGCAAAGGTTGAATCCTTAAGTGGTGGAATGAAGCGCCGTTTAACAATTGCTCGCGCACTTGTCAGCGAACCTGAAATTTTGATGCTGGATGAGCCAACAACAGGTCTTGATCCTCAGGCACGTCACATTTTGTGGGATCGCCTCTTCAGACTTAAAGAAGATGGTGTAACACTGCTTATTACTACCCACTTTATGGATGAGGCTGAACAGCTCTGTGATCGCCTCGTTGTGATGGATAAGGGTTCGATCATGGCGGAAGGCAGCCCTGCTCAATTGATTAAGGATTATTCAACTAAAGAAGTTCTTGAAGTTCGCTTTGGTTCTGAGCGCAACGCACAGATGGCAGATGATCTCCGCCAACTCTGCGAACGCATTGAGGAACTACCAGATCGCATCTTGATGTACACAGAAGATGGCGAAGAGCTCCTTGAGCGCGTGTATAAGAAGAACTTCCATCCAAAGACCTCTCTTGTGCGACGCAGTTCGTTGGAAGACGTTTTCTTGCGTCTGACCGGAAGAACGCTGATTGACTAATGAGTACAACACAAGAACGTCAAGGTTCACTCAAGATAGTTGATGCTGCCAAGGTGGCCGCACGCGGTGCGCTCTTTGTTACCGAGGCGCGACTTCGCACGATGCTTAAATGGGTGTGGTTGATTATTGGGCTTGCGATTGCGAACCCTGTTCTTTATCTCATCTCGATTGGTTTAGGCGTCGGTGCTTACATTGATAAAAACACCGGTGGCATGGGTGTTGATGGCGTCTCTTACATTACGTTTTTAGCGCCAGCACTCCTTGCAACAGCTGCGATCCAGGGTGCTATTGATGAGAGCGTCTATCCAACTCTCGAAGGTTTCAAATGGAACAAAATATTCTTTTCAATGAATTCCACACCGTTGAGCGGCAATCACATCGCGATGGGTGTCTTTTTCAATAGCCTTATTCGAGTCATCTTTACCGCTGTCATTTATTGGTTTGTGATGTTGGCCTTTGGTGTTCTGGAATCACCGCGAGCTTGGTTAGCAATCTTCACTGCCGTGATGGCAGGAGCGGCGTTCGGTGCAATGATGCAAGCTCTCGCTGGAATGCTAGAGAACGAAGACATCTTCTTCACCGTGCTCAATCGTTTTGTGATTATGCCGCTCTTCTTGTTCTCTGGAACCTTCTACCCACTTACAAATATGCCTATCTACCTACAGTGGATTGGGTGGATCTCGCCTCTGTGGCATGCCACCGAGCTTGGTCGTTGGCTGACCTACGGACATGAAATCTCTTCGCTCATGCTCTATACGCACTTCATCTTCCTTAACTCACTTCTGCTCATCGGCGTCATTGCATCTCGTCGAATCTTCACCAGAAGGTTGGGTAAGTAAATGATTATCTCCGCAGCCGTAGCTATCGCCGAAGCACGTATGGGTAAGCCGGGCGAAAAGTATTACTCGGGTCGCTCTCGCGCGATTATGGAGAGGGCTTACATCGCCTTCAAATCTTCCACGTGGATGATTGTTTTTTCAGGATTTGTTGAGCCTGTCCTCTTCTTGCTCTCATTTGGTTACGGCCTTAAGGATCTCGTAGGAGACATCACTGTCGCCGGACAACCAATTGGTTATGTTGCATTTATTGCACCCGCGCTTCTTGCAACGAGTGCGATGAATGGTGCGATCTATGACTCCACCATGAATGTGTTTTTCAAACTTAATCATGATCGTATCTATCACGGCATGCTTTCAACATCTCTTGGGCCCATGGATGTAGCTCTCGGTGAGATTGGTTGGGCATTATTACGCGGCTTCTCTTACGCAGTTGGATTTATGGCACTAGTAACACCACTTGGTCTTATCCCGAGTGCGTGGGGAATTCTTGCAATCCCTGCAGCCGTACTGATCGCCTTTGGCTTTGCATCCTTTGGTATGGCTGTGACCTCTTATATGAAGTCATTCCAACAGCTAGAAGTCATAAATATTGTTCTTTTGCCGATGTTCTTATTCTCTGGCTCTTTCTACCCTCTCGATGTATTTCCTGAATGGCTACAGACTCTCATTAGATTGTTCCCACTTGCACACGCAATTGATCTTGTACGAGGGCTAACCCTTGGCAATATTTCATGGGCGCTTCTTGGCCATGCGATGTACTTCGTGGTGATGATTGTTGTGGGGCTCTTCTTCACAACCAAACGCCTCAACGCACTCTTTATGCGTTAAGCGTTAAGTCTTAAGAAGTAATCTGAAGCCCTAACCAAGCTGCTGCAAGTCCAAAGACTA
>JAIXYD010000137.1 GCA_027490415.1 Streptomycetaceae bacterium | reverse complement strand
ATTCCACGACCTTCATGATTTCTTAAGTAGATGATGTAGCCAGAACCTTTTTCCACGATGAGATCCATGGCGGCTTTAAGCTGTTCACCACAATCACACCTCTGTGAACCAAGCACATCGCCAGTAAAGCACTCGGAGTGGATGCGCAGATACGTGGGCTCTGATGTGATCTGCGGATTGAAAGCGATGATGACGTGATCGCGTTGGCGGAGCGCTGGATATGTTGCAACTTTCCAAATCTGGTTATCAATTGGTAGATCTGCCCACTCAAGATGTGTGGGTGAACTCTTGCTTGCAGTGAAGTTTGCTTTGTAATAGGCAGCCAAATCGGCAATAGTAACTATTGGAATCTGATGCTTAGCTGCGAAAGCTTCGAGGGTTTTGCCTCGAGCCATTGATCCATCTTCGGCAACAATTTCAGAGAGCAAGGCCTGCTCGGAAGTTTTCGCAAGCTGCGAAAGTGCGATGCCTGCCTCAGTATGTCCCTGACGACCCAGAAGTACCTGGTCGTGCGCAACTAATGGATACACGTGTCCAGGTCGTATCAACTCAGTTGGTGAAGTCGACGATTCAGCAAGTGCGCGAATAGTTCTTGCTCGCTCAGTTGCACTCACCCCTGTGGTGATTCCAGGTGCAAAATCCACTGCGACTGTAAATGCGGTACGTCGCTGGTCCTCGTTATTTTCAACCATGAGTGGGAGATTGAGTTCGCGTGCTCGAGACTTGGTCAATGCAACGCAGAGGATTCCAGTGGTGTGAGTAACCATGAATGCAACTTTTTCAGGCGTAGCTTGAGTTGCAAGCAGCATTAAATCGCCTTCGTTTTCACGATCGAGATCATCAACAACGATGAGAAACTCACCATTTGCATAACGAGTGAGTGCTTCAGGAATAGAAATCATTGGGGTGGTCATCGCTTCTCCAGAAGTCTTTCCACATACTTGGCCAGTACATCTACCTCGATATTAAGCGGATCACCAATTTTCTTGGTCGAAAGATTTGTCTTCTCTAGCGTTGCTGGAATCAACCAGACCGTCACTTCGTTTCTTTCATCATTTATCTGACCCACAGTGAGTGAGACACCCTCAATGCAGATCGAACCTTGCGCAACCACATACTTCATTAATGATTCAGGCAATCCAACCGTGAACTCTTGCCACTTTTCGCCGTCGATGATCGATGACACGTGTGCAACACCATCAACATGCCCCTGGACCATATGACCGCCCATTCGATGGGACAAGGTTGCAGCTAGCTCTAAATTAACTTGATCTCCTTCTTTATACGAACCAAGAGATGTTAATGAAAGAGTTTGAACCATCACATCCGCTGTAAAAGAGTGCTTACTCATAGCGGTAGCCGTAAGGCAAACACCGCTGACTGCAATTGAATCTCCCAGTGAAACCCCGGTCACGGTATCTGGTGCGCTAATAACAAGGATTGCGCTGTCGGCACCCAAGGTGATTGATTCAATGGTTCCAACTTCAGTGACAAGTCCTGTAAACACTTTAGCCACCCTTCTTTGCAATGAAATAATGTGACTTTGTATCTGGGCCGATAGAGACCTGGCTTATCAGTTCAGCACTTGCTAGCAGAGCTTGTTCATCCTCGAAGAGTTGATGACCTTGAGCACCTAAAGAATCTGGTGAGCGATAAATGACGAGTTCATCGATAAATCCTGCGCGAAGAAGAGAATTTCCTAAAGTTGGTCCACATTCAAGGAGTACCTGGTTGTAACCGTGCAAAGATAATTCTGAAAGGATCTCTCCTGGATTCTGACTCTTCACAAAGTGCGTTAGGGCTCGAGAGTCATTGAGATTATGCGTAGTTGGAATCTCGCGCATTCCGACAACAATGCGATCAGGATTCTTGCCAGCAGAACTGATGCGCGGGATCAAGTGTGGATTGTCAGCTAAGGCTGTTCCGGTACCTATGAGAATCGCATCAGATTGTGTTCGCAAAACTTGAACATCAGCACGTGACTCTTCTGAAGAGATCCATGTAGGTGATCCATCGCCTGCTGCGATCTTTCCGTCAGCGGATACCGCAACTTTCCAGATCATCCGTGGGCGACCTGTATGAATTTTATGGAGCCAGCTTCTATTTGAGAACGCAACTTCTTGACCCAGTACATCTATATCAACATCAATACCGGCGGCACGAAGTCTCTCAACGCCGCCACGTGCTACTTCATGTGGATCTCTCACTGAAATAACTACGCGTGAAAACTCAGCGTCAATGATTGCCTCTGTGCACGGTGGTGTAGTGCCAGTGTGGTTGCAAGGTTCGAGGGTTACAAAGATGGTTGCACCTTTAAGTGATTCCTGAGAACTCTTCATTGCAACAATTTCGGCGTGATCGGCTGACACGTGGCGCTGATGAAATCCTTCACCAAGCACGCGACCAGCTGCATCAGTAATTACCGCACCAACTATTGGATTTGGGTATGTCTTCCCGTAACCATTTTCGGAGAGCAAAAGGGCACGTTGCATGAGTTCGCTTGAATTCATTGAACTTGCACCATCCCCTTCGACTCTTTTTGAGTAGCAAGAGATCGGGGTATGCAATAACTCGTAGACGTCCATGCCAGATGTCATTGCGACAGGGCAGAACGCTACGCTCTAGTTATCTCTCATCCGGACTTTAACCGTCGGTCTCAGAATTACACTGAGTCCACCGTTAGCTGGCTGCCAACGGGTCGCGGACTTTAACCGCCGGTTCGGAATTACACCGACCCCGATAACTTGATGCCTATCTTAATCCAGAATCACTCTTCTGGCCAACGACGCTACTTTTGACTGACTTTATACACGCTTCCAGTGGCATCGTATGTGATCCATTCGCCGACCTGATTGCCAGCCTTAAAGTTTCCAGATCGCATAATAATTCCATCCTTGCGATACCACTCCCAATATCCATGAAGTTCTCCATTCTTGAGAGAACCTTTCGCCTTGAGGAATCCAGTGGTGTAAAACTCGAAGACCTTTCCCTTTGAGTTTGGAAACGATTCGTTGATGAGCTGGATCTTTCGCAGGATGATTTTTCTTAGAAGCGCTTTCGGAAACACTTGATCAACTTCAAAGTGAATAGATCCTTTTGTACTTTCAAACTTAGCAAGTTGACCGCGAAGTTCGCTACCTAGGTCTCCCCCATAGGGAAAAATGCTGTTGTGATTTTTGAAACCATCAAGACCGATAATTCCGATTCCAACAGAGGTCCAAGTCGGGATTCCATATTTAATTTCTTCCTTCGCACCTGGAAGTAGGTCACAGATTTGCTCGCGAACACTCTGTAGCGCCTTTGCTTGTGCTTTCGGAAACGCCTTAAACCGGGCGTTAATCTCTTTCGAACTCATTGTGCTCAGTTAAGCAGTGCTTTCATGGCCTCAATCTCAGCACTTTGGCTTGTGAGAATATCGGTGTAAAGCTTCTTGACTTCGCTATTTGTTGAATCCTTAATCATTGAAATCATGTCGATTGCACCTTCATGATGGGCAATCATGCCTTCCAGGAAGAGACGATCAAAGGTGGTTCCTTTAGCCGAAGCTAACTCAGCTAATTCTTTATCGCTAAGCATCCCAGCCATATCCAAGTGCCCGGCGTGCGATCCCGAATAATCACTTTGATCTAACCAACTCTGCATTTGCGCAATCTCGGGTGCTTGAGCATCTCGAATTGCTGTCGCAAGAGAGAGAATCTCAGGAGTAGTCGTATTTTCCAACGCAAACTCTGACATTGTTACAGCCTGACTATGGTGCGGGATCATCATGGAGGCAAACATCAATTCGTCATCGGTGTAAGTGCCCGAAGCATCTTCATCACTCGACATTGATCCATGGCCAGAGTGGCTCATCGGTGAACTTGAATTACCTGCCAGCAAGAAAACCACTGCCAGAATCAACACCAGGATTATGCCGAGGAAGGTTCCGGTTTTCTTATCTATGTTGATCTGCATAGTTTTAGGATACTTCACTCAAGCGGAAGAAGCTGATCCAAATTCTTAACCTCTATCGCGGCCCCATGAGCGTTTGATTCGACAAATTTTCCGTTTATTGCCGCCACCACTGCCCCGTCATCGGTTGTATGAGCATCTGAAATCAGCGAGACTCGATATCCGCGCTCCAGGGCATCAACAGTTGTTGCATTAACGCAATTCTCGGACTGTGCCCCTGTTACGTAGAGATGCGAGATGTCATGTTCTTGCAAAATTTCGGCGAGATCTGTTTCCTGAAATGAGCTTCCGTGAATCTTTTCAACTCGTCCATCATGATCCTCTGGGACTAGTTCAGGGATGATCTCCCAAAAATGAGAACCAATCGGCATCTCATCTTCTGAATGTTGAACCCAAATAACTGGGAGATTATTGGTGCGTGCTGAATCAATAGCTCTGTTGATTTGCGATACAACTGCATCTTTTTCAAAGGCATTGAGTACAACGCCGTTTTGGACATCGATTACCAGAAGTGCACTCTTGTAACTATGTAAAATCATGGGAGAATCTTACTCTGCAATCTCTTTTCGGACCTGTTCCATATCGAGTGCACTTACTTGTGCGATTAAATCATCGAGGGCCGGCCCAGGAAGCGCTCCAGGCTGACTAAAGAGCAGGATGCCATCGCGGAAAATCATCAACGTTGGTATTGAGGAGATTCCAGCTGCCGCGGAAATTTCTTGCTCAGCATCTGTATCAACCTTGGCAAAGGTTATCTCAGGGTACTTCTCCGACGAGGCTTGGAAGATCGGCGCAAAAGACTTACAAGGTCCACACCACGCTGCCCAGAAATCAACAATTACGATCCCGCCCTTTTCAATTACTCCTGCGAATTCAGCGCTGGTTACGTCAACTGTTGCCATCTTTATCCCTCTCGAGTTTCTTCTTTATTTTCTACAAACATAGTGCCGCACATTAATTCTCCATTGAGACGTTTACGTAGCGCGTAACCCAGCAGTACAAGGCCAGCGAAAGCTAAATATGGTTGAACTGGTGCGAAGTACTGCAGCGCACCGCTATAGCCTAAAGCGATGAGAGCAATCTTGTTGCAGACCGGGCAGCCAACTGCAAGAAATGAAAGGAAGGCTCCAGCACCGCCAATTTTGATCGATCGCTCTTCATCAACGCTTTCATCATTGCGAACATAGGTTGCCAGAATCAATCCAGAAAGAATTGATGTAATGACCAGCACTGGAATAGACCATGGTGTAACCGCTACTTCTCGACCAAAAATTGGGTTCTCAATGATTGCAGTCGGTAACGCGATAACGATGCCTGTGACAAGCGCTGTAATCATGGCGGTAAACCATCTCTTGGGTGACCAGAGTAAAAGGGCAGTAAAGCAATTAGGCATCTTTAAACCACGGCAATCCTGTTACTCGATTTTGATATTCCAATGCGCCCGAATGCGCCTTTTGCAGAAGCCCATCTTCCATGTTCGCCTTCGCGCAAAGGGTTACAAAGAGTGCCGACCAGGCAAATAGTGCGGCTATATCTAGGTTCCTCAGGACCATACCCGCACCTACAAAGAGAACAGCCAAATACATAGGATGTCGGAAATAGTTGTAGATACCACGGGTGATGAGTGGTGCACCAGGAATTGGAATAGGTGAAACTCGTAACGATGGCTTCAGATTGAAATAGGCGACCAATAGAATAAAAAATCCAAACAGAAAGAGAATTATCCCGGCTAACTCAAGACCGGAAGACGCAACAAGTAGAGCTCCATGGGGTTTAACTGCCAAGAGAAGCAGCAAACCAAATTGGAGCCCTACTAAGAGGCGGGCTTTAAAAACTATTTTTTGCCTCCGAAAAGTCTGCTCAAGATGCCCGGCTCTTTTGGGTCGCTAGCGTGCCCCTGGCAGCGATCAT
>JAIXYD010000043.1 GCA_027490415.1 Streptomycetaceae bacterium | reverse complement strand
GCCTCTTACTCGTTTGATGGTTCAAATATGAGGGTGTACTTAAATGGCAACCTTTATGCCACAAGTGCACTCATCAATAGTTCAGTTTCACATAATGGAGGAGCTCGAATTGGCGCGTGTCAGGACAACAGTGCCTCTAGCAGATTCTTTAAAGGACAGATCTATAACGCGCAAATCTATAATCGTGCACTTTCTGGTACTGAAATCACGACAAACTTTGACAACCTTGTGCCTGGTCGACTTGTAAGTAAGGATAATTACACACTGGGTGGTTGGAATACACAATCAAACGGAACCGGAACATCATTTGGAAGTATCAGCACTGATCTTGCTGCACTTCCTACACCTTTCTTCAGGGTGAGTGCGGAAAACTATTCGGGAGGAACACTTTCAGCCTCAGTCGGTGGATCAAACCTATCGATTACAAAAAATGGAAATCCAGTTCTCAACACCAACTCTGGTGGTGGATTTGGTGCAAACGCACGCTTTCCAACGATCAGCGGTGCGACAGGTGATGGATTCCGACTTGGAAATGCCGAAATTCCAAACTACACATTCTGTGGAATGGCACGATACAAAGATCTGGATTCCGGTGTGCGCTCAACAAGGGGTCGCATCTTTGCCCATTCAAGTTTAGTTAACTGGATTTCGGGCTGGTACGACGGCGGAACAAGGAACTTTTTCCATGATGCATGGTTGGTTGGCCCCACTTCGGTGGCTGATCCAAATTGGCATGTGGTGTGTGATTCCGGAAATCGAGTTTTTTGGGATGGAGTCAAGCAAACAGTGACGCAGCAGGTCTACACAAGCTTGCCTCCACTAGCAATTAACTGGGCTGGTTCTGGAGATAACTCCCACTTCGAATTCACCGAGGCAATTGTCTATAACCAAGCTTTGTCTGATGCAGAGATAAATACGATATTTCGCTACTTTGAGAACAAATTCGGACTCACAAACATCACAACTACAGCTTCTAGTGCAACAAAATTTGTTCCACCTTCGGATTATTCCAGCCAAGGTGACACCACTTTGCAAGCAACGTGGGTTTCTCGGGTCACATATGATGGCAATCGACAGACTTCCGGTGTAGCTCCATCAACACAAACAATTACCAACACCGGTGCAACCGTTGCAGGAGTTGGAACATTGGCTCGCTCAGGATTTATTTTTGCTGGATGGAATACGGCAGCTGATGGAAGTGGTACGAGATTTGCTCCTGGTGCTGCACTAAGTAATGACGGCAATAAACTTTTATATGCACAGTGGGTGATTCCTGTAACCCTTGCGGCCGGGGCTATTAATCCAGCAACATTGAATCCATATATGCGTTTAGTTGCATCTGATTACGACGCGACAAATAAAGTGTGGCGAGACTCTTCAGGCAATAGTCGAAATGTCACGCGAGTCATTGGAAGTCCAACACTTGTCACAACAACCGGAAATGGTGCAACCAAGAGCTTCCAAACTCTTGCAGGTGGCACCTCAGATAAGTTTTATTTCGATAATGACCCAATTTCAACAAACTGGACAGTGTTTGCGCTTTCACGCTACTCAGGAGCGAATAATCGAGCCAGAATCATTACAGGCAACTATGCCGCAGGTGCGTGGCAAGATTCAAGTGCCAACTGGCTCTTTGGACATTGGGACGGCAAGGCAGCGCTTGCTCATTACAACGGATGGGTGACTGCAACCTCTACCCCGGCTGGACTCAATCTAACGGATTGGGTGATGTCAACAGCGTACCCATCTAACTATCGATATAACGGACTTGTTCGAGGGACATCTGGCGGAACAGCAGTACTTCCACCACTAGGAATCAACACTTGGACGGGAGAGCAATCTGATTACGAGGTTGCAGAAGTAATTATCTTTAATCGCACGCTGACTTTGTCAGAAATTGGCCAAATAGAGGATTATTTTGACGAGAGATATGGCCTTGCGTATCCAAAGGTAGGTGCTTACCAAACCGCCAACACTTTAGCGATTGGCGCTGGCGTTGGTGGGCGAAGTGAAACATTCACAGCCACGAATGGACTCGGGACAAAGACTTTCTCAATGTCACCATCACGCAGTGGAATGACTCTGGATACCAGCACGGCCAACTCCGTTGTTTTGGTTGTCTCTCCAGTCGCCGCCACAGGAACCTATACGCAGACAATCACTGCCACAGATCTTGCGGGAGAGACTTCTACACACGTAATCACTGTGACGGTTAGTCCTTCCGTGAAGTTCGATACCTCGACCGCCACGACTCTGATAACAACGCATCGAAGAGGTACAGCACTGAGATTAAACACAGTCTTCGGAGTTGGATCAAAAATCTTCACAATGACTCCAGTTGCAACTGGAATCAGTCTGGATACCAGTACAGCCGCAAGTGGTTTTGCAACGCTTCGAGTAGATACATTTACCGCAACAGGAACATACACTCAGGTCATCACAGTTACGGATGACACAAGAGTTCGATCTACATACACGATAACAATCTTGATCAATGCACCACCAACGATTTCATCAACATCTGCAATCGTTACATCACCGATCCTCGAAAGCCTCAGACTCAACCTTGATGCAGGCGACCCAGCAAGCTATTCAGGATCTGGAACTACGTGGACAGATATCAGCGGTAATTCTAGGAATGGTTCGCTGATTTCATCACCCCAATTTAGTTCTGCTAACGGGGGCATTTTGAATTTCAACGGAACTTCGCAATATGTAACCACCCCTAGTGTGAGATCTGAAGTTTTTACCGTTGAAGCATGGGTGAGATTCAATGCGCTTAACAACAATTATGCGTGTGTTGTCACCAATCAATATTCCACCGATAAGATTAACTATTCAATCTGTTTTTGGGGAAATAGCAATATCCGAGCGGGTTATCACCAAGCTGGCACTGGTTGGATTGGCGGTCAAACTGGAGCATTCACTCCGGTTGTTGGCACCTGGTATCAATTGGTTTATAGAGTTGAAAAAATTGGCACAAATTACATCGGTTCACTATTTCAAAACGGAAACCTTGTAGCCGGTCAAACAACAAGCACAATCGCTCCAAATAACGACCAGCTTGTAGATCGAATTGGCGTGGGTTGGAACAGTGGCGTATTCATAGATGGCTCAATACCTATTGTACGCATTTATAGCCGAGCTCTATCAGCCACAGAAATCAATCAGAACTACAACGCGATTTTACCGCGTTTTTCAAATAATCCTTCAAACGTCATCACCATTACAACAACGGAAAGTGTTACCGCGTCCTCCAGTGTTTTCTATGCCGGGTTGGGAACCGGCAATAAGACTTTTGCAATTTCGAACGCAACCGCGGGAATATCAATTGATACCTCTACGGTCAACACCGTCCGCGTAAACCTTGCTAATACGCTAACGGCGACAAGCACGACTGTGGCAAGATCAATTAGTCAGGTCATCACGGCAACGGATGCGAGTGGAATCGCAGCTGCGACACCTGTGTATGTAACCACAGTGATTAATCCCCGAATCATTATTACAGCAAGTACACCAATAACTCTGACCACAACATTTGGCAGAGTCGTATATGACACATTTACAGCTACACAGGGAACCGGAAACAAAATCTTTACTGGTGCCGCCTCTTCCTATGGATCAGCTTTTGCAATTTCAAATCCAAGTACGAATGTTGGGCTCTTGACAGTTGCCAATAACCTTCCGGTAGGCACATATACATTTACAGCGACAGCCACTGACTCAGTCGGAGCGACAACAAATTACATACTGGCAGTAATTGTGAATCCAGCGCCAACGATCGCTGGTTCACCGAGCAATACATTAAGTACCACAGTGGGACGCGCGGCTTCCCTAAGAGTGAACGTAATTGGTGGTTCGGGCAACCGAGTAATTTCATGGACGGCTCCCGCAAGTGGAATCACGATCGATACTTCAACTGTAAGTTCTCAGAATTATCTGACTCTCAACGTTTCAAACACAGCGCTTGTTAGCGACCATACATTTTCATTGACGGTGACTGACTCAATGAGCGCTCAGGCAACTGGAACATTCTCCGTTTCGATCAATCGATGGCCACGAATCGCAAACCCTGCGATCGTTCAAGGCGGCTTGAGAATCCACTTGGATGCAGGTAATTCAGGTAGTTATTCAGGATCAGGAACAACTTGGACTGATCTAAGCGGCAATGGAAAAAATGGAACTTGGCAACAAAGTACGACATTTAGATCGGCAAGTGGCGGCTCAATTGCAATGGGCTCTACAACCAGTCAGTACATGTTATCGGCAGGGCTAGGTGCAACGAATGTGCTCACCGTCGAGACTTGGGCTAAATTTAATGCCATTCCAGCTGCGGACAATTGCATCGTCTCCGATAGATATACCGCATCGTTTATTAATTTCTCTATCTGTTTTAGAAATGACCAAAAAATTTATGGCGGATATTGGAACGGTACAAATGGTTGGGTAACCACAGCTGGAACTTCTATTCCAGTTGTGAATACTTGGTACCACTTCGCTTACACAGTTTCATTGTCGGGAAGCACTTACACATCAATCCTGTATCAAAACGGAGTAGCTGTAGGTACACCAGTAACAAGTACTGTTTCTCCGGGATCAAGCAATATTGGGTTTTTAGTTGGTACAAACTGGCGAGCAGACACAACCGTTGTCAATGGTGATATTTCTATTGTTCGCGTTTATTCAAAGGCTTTGACCAGCTCTGAAGTTCAGCAAAATTACAACGTAGAAGCTTTAAGATTTACATCCGCAAATTCGGGCTCTGACTCAACAACCGTCACACAAGGTGTTGCTGGAGCTATCTCAAACGTCTTAGCCACTCAGGGCACCGGCACAAAGACTCTTGCGATCACCAATGCAAATGCTGGCGTGACTATCGATACAAGCACCGCTAACGCGTTCACTCTTAATCTTGCAAACACGCTTACTTCAACGAGTACAACTGTTGCAAGAACCATCACGGAGACAGTCACTGCAACTGATGCAGCGGGTGCAACCACTTCTCGTGTGTACTCGATCGTTATCAATCCACCTGTCCGAGTTGAAAGCACGACCGGAACTATCACTACAACTTC
>JAIXYD010000062.1 GCA_027490415.1 Streptomycetaceae bacterium | reverse complement strand
GTTCGTCTCTCATACCTACAACCAGCCGAGATGCGCCCTTCACTTCTTCAGGCAATGATCTCAACAGATAAAGTCGCGCCTTACTTTGATCTCTCTTTCCAGCATGTTAGTCCGACTCTTCTGAGACGGATGCGTCGTTTTGGGGATAGTGAAAAGTTCTTGCATCTGATTACTCAGATACGTGCTCTATCTCCTGAAGCCGGAATTAGATCTAACTTCATTGTGGGATTTCCAGGGGAGACAGAAGAAGACTTCAACTTATTGTCCGATTTCATCACTCAAGCTCAGCTAGATGCCATCGGAGTTTTTGGTTACTCGGATGAGGATAAGACCGAAGCCCTTGATCTTTCAGATAAGGTGGATGAAGAAATCATTGCAGAACGAGTGCAATCTCTCTCATCCCTTGCAGATGAAATGGTTACCTTGCGTGCAGCTACCCGCATTGGAGAGCACGTTCGCGTCTTGATTGAAGATGAGGAAAATCAAGAGGGTAGAGCTGCACATCAGGGGCCAGAAGTAGATGGAACAACTTCATTTGTTGGAACTTCGTATAAGGCTGGAGAATATGTGGATGGAGTTGTCACCCAGTCGCTCGGCGCAGATTTGATTGCGCGACCACTATGAAAAAGTATTTCTCGCCAAACGCGATAACTATTGCGCGGATTGCGCTGATTCCTTTCGGTGTTTATGCCATATTCAAAAACGGTGGCGATGACCCGACTTGGCAGATCATTGCGTGGTGCATTTACTTTGTGCTCGGTCTCTCGGATCTACTCGACGGCCACCTTGCCCGTGCCACCAATCAAGTAAGTGAACTTGGAAAGTTCTTAGATCCAGTTGCAGATAAAGCTCTCATCGGCTCGGCGATGATCTCTCTATCAATTTTGGGCAGATTTCCTTGGTGGATCACGATCCTAATTTTGGCGCGCGAGATAGGAATTACTCTCTTTCGATTGGCAGTTATCAAAGGTGGAGTCATCCCGGCCAATCGCGGAGGGAAGATTAAAAGCACCTTCCAGAGCTTCGGAGTTGGTTTCTTTATGCTCCCAATGCCAGAAGGCTTGTATTGGTTCCGCGATGGTTTTATTGCAATTGCAATAGTGCTCACTATCGTCACAGGCTTTAACTATGTACGATTGGCGTTGAAGAGACCGTAAATCAATTTCAACGACAGTCAGGGGGAGCAAATATGTCACTCGCCTCTGAAGTGTCGTCGATGATTAAGGAAATCATCCGCACCCTTGGTGACGGTAACGAATCTTTGGTTACAGCCGAATCAATTACAGCAGGTGGATTGAGTTCTGCTATCACCTCAGTTGAAGGTTCATCTCAAGTATTTCTTGGCGCAATCGTCGCCTATCAAGATCAGGTAAAGGCAAAAGTCCTAGGAGTGGATCAAGCGATTATCGCTGCACATACGGTCTACAGCCAAGAAGTTGCCGTTGAGATGGCTCGTGCTGTTCGCAAAAAGTTTGGTGCAACATGGGCGATTGCAACAACTGGTGTTGCTGGCCCTGGACCATCTGACGGGGTTCCATCGGGGACAGTGTGGGTGGCTATCGATGGTCCAGTTACTCAAACTCTGGAGCTTTCCCTTGAGGGAGGGCGTGAAAGCGTGCGAAACGCCACTGTTGCCACTGCAATCGGCTCATTTACGCGTATCCTTAGAGAACGCACGCGACAAAGCGCCGTAGGTCAGTAAGAGAAAGGGAGGGAGCGCCAGTGGTTTTATTACGTGAAGCAGTTGGCAGTTCACTCCGTGCTGCCCGAACAGAGCAATCTCGAACACTGCGTGATGTCGCACGTGAAGCACGCGTCTCACTGGGTTATCTCTCAGAGGTTGAACGCGGCCAGAAGGAAGCTTCTTCTGAATTACTTAATGCAATATGTGATGCACTCGGGCTTCAACTCTCTGTTCTCCTGAGTGATGTCACTGTTCAGATCGCTTCAGGCGAGATTGCAAAGCTTTCTGTTGTCGACGCAGCCTAAATACGCCACTCAGGGCGCTTCTCATCGCCGTACAGAAGACGCGATACTTAATGCAACCAAGGACTTGATTTCACAATCTGGCCTCACAAAGATTTCCATGATCGATATTTCTTCTGCATCTGAAGTTGCTCGCGCAACTTTGTACAACCACTTCCGCGATAAACACTCCGTCGTCGAAGCACTCTTAACTTCTGAAGTTGCTCGCATTATTGAAGAGTCAAAACGGGCAGGTACTCCCGCAGATGCGCTCGAATCACTCTCGATTTCAATTTCCTCTGATGGCGCACTTGCCGGTCTTCGCGAGCACGATCCCGTACTCATCGCCCAATTGCTTATTCATAGTGAACATCCACTTTATTTGGAACTCGCTCGAGCAATTTACGCATTGACTCAATCTCAGAGCGCCACCGGTCTTGCCATGCGTTGGTTATTGGGTCAGGCAGTTCAGCCACTGACTCCTGAGCAATCCCGCGAACAGGCAGCGCTGCTTGTCGAAAACACACTCTTTTAGTTTATGCACCTGCAAAGAATTCGCATCTCATGAGAATTTCAGATTTGCGCAATCGTATAGAGCTCTCTTTTGGCCCAGAATGGGCACCATCTTTTTGCAAAGACATTGCAATTTCTGAATTAGGAAGCAAAACCGTAGACGAGGCGCTGGCCGCAGGTTTAGAGGCTTCAGATATATGGCGTGCAGTATGCAACGCACATCCCACTGAGACACTTGCCCACAAGTACTAGTTGCAAATCTATTGCAGAGATTCTTGATGCAGATCACGCGAAAAAGTGCATCTAAGAATTGATTTATGATTCTTATCCATTTAAAGTACGCATCATGTTTACAAAGCGCCGCGTGATTGATTACTGCCGCGTGAATTCCTCCTTCTGTTCTTAATCAGACTTCTTAGATCTACCCGCTTTACCCGTTTTTTAAACCAACCATCAAAAAAAGAAGAGGATTACTATGTTTATTTCACGAAAGAGAGTTATCGCACTGGCAGCATCTGTTGCTGCAGTTGCAATCACCGCTACATCATTTACTCCAGCGCAAGCTGCGCCGAAGAACCAGGCTCGCTCAGTCGTACAAGCTGATTGGCTTGAGAAGAACCTCGATGATCCTAAAGTTGTCGTCGTTGAAGTAAGTACTGAGCCAGGCATCTACGAGCGCGGTCACATTAGAAATGCAGTCAAGATTACCTGGCACACAGATCTCGTAGATACAGTCAATCGTGATGTTGTCTCATCTGCTAAGTTCCAGAAGTTTGCACAAGCGGCCGGAATTAACCAAGACAGCACAGTTGTCCTCTACGGAGATAAGAACAACTGGTTTGCAGCCTGGGGAGCGTGGATCTTTAATCTCTACGGTGCAAAAGATGTTCGTCTTCTTGACGGAGGTCGTGTGAAGTGGGAGAAAGATGGTCGCGCACTTACAACAGCTGTTACTACTAAAGCCAAAGGAAACTTCACGGCTACTCGTCTCGATAAATCTCTTCGCGCCACCTTGCTTCAGGACATCATTCCAGTTGCTAAAAAGCGCGTAAAGACAGATCTGATCGACATTCGCTCTGCAGATGAATTCAGTGGAAAGATCTTTGCTCCAGCTGGATTCCAAGAATTAGCAGTTCGTGCCGGACATATTCCTGGTGCGATCAACGTCCCATGGGGTTCAAATGTAAATGCTGATGGAACCTTCAAGACCGTTGCTGAACTCAAGAAGCTTTACGCAGATAAGGGTGTCGATGGCAAGCAGCCAATCATTACTTACTGCCGTATCGGCGAGCGTTCTTCGCTGACATGGTTTGTGCTGAGCGAAATTCTCGGATACAACGTGAAGAATTACGACGGATCTTGGACTGAGTACGGAAATACAGTCGGAGTTCCTATTTCGAATCCTTCAGGAACAATCTGGGGTAATTCCTAATTACTACTAACTCTCAACTCGGCAGGGGTTCCAGTACAACTGGGACCTCTGCTGAGTCTTTTTCGTGGAGTAAAGGCGATACGTATCGGACCACTGCAGCGGCGGTCATCGTTTTGCTCTTGCTTGGCCTGGCATATGTTCTCTCTGGTCGTGAAGGCACAGGAGCGCAAGCTTCATTCTCACTTTTGATTGGTACCGCACTTGGAATCATCTTCGAGCGAGCTCGTTTCTGCTTCTTCTGCATTTTTCGAGACGCCATTGAAGACCGCAATACAACTCCCATCCTTTCTGTCCTCAGTGCAATTGCGGTAGGCAGCGTTGGATACGCAATTCTCTTTGGCCAATTCTTACCTGATACGTCCACAGAATTCTTCCCTCCAAATGCTCACATCGGTCCCGTAAGTTGGGTGCTTGCACTTGCTGGATTGGTTTTCGGAATCGGAATGACACTTTCTGGTGCGTGCATCAGCGGTCATCTGTATCGCATCGGTCAAGGTTCCTTACGAGCATTTCCGGCGCTCCTTGGTTCGTTGATCGGTTTCGGTTTAGGTTTTGCGAGCTGGAATAAGCTCTATCTCTCTACGTTGGCAACTGCGCCTAAGACATGGCTGCCTCATACATTTGGTTACGCAGGATCACTCTTTATCACTTTAGCGCTCTTGCTTATCCTTGCTCTCATCGCACGACGTTGGCGCGCCACCTCTGAACCGATTTCTAATGCACCTTCGAAGAGCTTCTACGCATCACTGATTATTAAGCGCTGGCCGCCACTTTTGTCGGGTGCACTCGTAGGAGTGGTCGGCACCGTGGCTTATTTGCGCATTGAACCGCTCGGTGTGACTCGACAATTAAGTACAACTGCACGCACCGTGTTGAGCGATCGTGGTTATCTTCCAGAGACCCTTGAAGGTCTTGATGTCATGAAGGGTTGTATCGCCGTTGTCAGTTCAACGATAACAAATAACGGCTGGCTGATCATTGGCATAGTCTTCGCATCACTGGCCGCCGCCTTGGCAGGAAATCGATTCTCATGGCAGAGCATCACAGTAAAGAACAGTCTTACTGCTCTGATTGGTGGCGTGATGTTGGGCTGGTCTTCAATGATTGCACTCGGTTGCACTGTAGGAGTATTGCTCTCAGGAACTCAGGCGTTCGCACTTTCAGGATGGGTCTTCTTTGCCACCGTATTTGTTGGAACTCTCTTGAGCATTAAACTCAAACTGCACAAAATTTAAACTGCAATAACTTCCAACACCCAAGGATCCCCGTCTTTTGGTGGGGTTAATGCGCATGGATACTTCTCTGAAATAATCGCATAAATATCCTCTGGTGTTTTTGGAATCGATCGGCTCTGAAGTAGAGCCCTAGTCACTTCTCCGCGTGTCTTTTTCGACATGTGTGTGATGACTTTACGTTCGCCATTAACGACAGTGGATGCACGAATTGCTACAGTTGTATCTGCAGGAGCGCTCCAGACAGATTGATATGTTGACGATCTGCAATCAATAATGAGATCTTTTTTATATCCAGCTAATTTCTTCTCCACAATTGGACGCATAGCTGCTGAATCTATTTTCTCTTTATAAAACTCGATGCGATCACTG
The DNA here is from genome assembly GCA_027490415.1 of Streptomycetaceae bacterium. Lineage (GTDB taxonomy): Bacteria > Actinomycetota > Actinomycetes > Nanopelagicales > Nanopelagicaceae > Planktophila. The sequence goes on along the minus strand of JAIXYD010000062.1, from coordinate 9,963 downwards.
GGGGAGAGAGCTCCATATTTTGCAGAGATAATCACAACCGACTTTTCACAGCGTGCCTTTGCGCTGGCAGAAAGTGATGGATAGTCCAGGGCCTTGTAGAGAACCCCGCTGTAGACGGCGATGGCCGGTTGAGGACCTTTGGGCGTCTGGTTCTTTCCTTCAGAAGGCGGAAGCAGGATCAGCATGGGGTCATTCTGGGCGTTAACGGGCGTTGAGGGCGGTTATGCGGGGTAAATGGGCGACACGCCGCCTGTGATGTCAGTGGGAGGTGCTAGTTTTCGAACAGGTGTTCGGTTACCCTTATACCTGTTCAACCAGAGCGGTTCCATCTTCCGCCCACAGCTCTTCCCCAGATGCTGTGGTCCGTCGGTGGGTCTCCGTACCTTCTGGACCGTTACCAACGTATGGCGTAGGCCAGACGTTCTACCTAAGGAGTGAAAGTGGCAGCAAAAGAAGCAAAGCCAGATGCACCATCCGATCGCGCAACATCCGATCGTCAGAAAGCCCTCGATACCGCCCTCGCCCAGATCGAACGTCAATTTGGTAAAGGTTCAGTTATCAAGATGTCTGACAAACAGGCACAAGTTATTGAAGTAATCCCAACAGGATCTGTAGCCCTTGATATCGCACTTGGTATCGGCGGACTTCCTCGCGGTCGAATAGTAGAGATCTACGGACCAGAATCTTCAGGTAAGACAACACTTACCTTGCATGCAATTGCGAGTGCACAGAAGCTCGGCGGAATCTGCGCATTCATCGACGCAGAACATGCTTTTGATGCAGAGTATGCGCGCAAGCTCGGCGTAGATATTGATGCGCTCCTTGTCTCACAGCCAGATACGGGTGAACAAGCACTTGAGATTATGGATATGTTGGTTCGCTCTGGAGCACTCGACCTCGTCGTCGTTGACTCAGTTGCAGCTCTTGTCCCACGCGCAGAAATTGAAGGCGAGATGGGTGATTCTCATATGGGCCTTCAAGCTCGTTTGATGTCACAAGCCTTGCGTAAAATTACCGGAGCACTTCACCAATCAAAGACCACTGCAATCTTTATCAACCAGCTTCGCGACAAGATCGGTGTCTTCTTCGGATCACCTGAGACTACAACCGGCGGTAAGGCACTTAAGTTCTATGCTTCAGTGCGCCTTGATATCCGTCGCATTGAAACACTCAAGGATGGACAAGAATCTGTTGGTAACCGCACACGCGTCAAGGTTGTTAAGAACAAGATGGCGCCACCATTTAAGCAAGCAGAATTCGACATCATCTATGGTGTTGGAATCTCACGCGAAGGTTCTCTGATCGATATGGGCGTAGATCTAGGTATCGTCAAGAAATCTGGCGCTTGGTACACCTACGAGAGCGATCAGCTCGGTCAGGGTAAAGAGAATGCACGCGCATTCTTGGTCGATAACCCAGATCTAGCAAACGATATCGAATCTCGTATTCGTGCTTCATTTGTCCCTGTAGAAGTCGATGCAGAGCTCATTGCTCAAATCGACGAAGCAGCAGCAGAGGTTGAGTTCTAATTTCTCTCCACTACGCAAAAGTTCCGCGAGGATCTTCTTCAGGTGGTCAGGAGCTTGACCCTTACGAAGTAGCTCACACAATTGCTCTCAATGCACTTGTGACTCGAGCGAAAAGTAAGGGTGAGCTCCTGGCTCACTTGAAAACTCGGGGCGTCGAAGATGACGTGGCAGCTGCGGTGATATTTAGATTGACCGAAGCAGGGCTGATCAATGATGCAGATTTCGCAATTGCATGGGCGACCTCTCGACATGGCCATAAGAAGATCTCCAAGCGAATTATCGCAACCGAACTTCGCCAAAAGGGTGTTACGCAAGAGCAGATTGATGAAGCGCTCGATCAGATTGATGATGAATCTGAATATCGTGCTGCTTTTGATCTCGGATTTAAAAAGTACAACACGATGTCACGGCTTGAGCCAGAGGTACAGATTCGCAGAATTCAATCTCTCTTACAGCGTAAAGGTTTTAGCTTTTCAGTAATTAGCCGAGTACTGCGCGAGCTTGATCTTCTCGATCGCTAAGACTTTGCTAAATGCTCGCTCAAGCGAGTAGCGGTTGCAACAACAGATGCGGCATGTAAACGCCCGGGTTGGCGGCCAAGTCTTTCGATTGGACCACTAATGGATACCGCTGCAATAACTTTTCCATTAGGTCCGCGTACAGGGGCCGATACCGATGCAACGCCTGCCTCGCGCTCTCCGACTGATTGCGCCCACCCACGACGACGATCTGCCGCAAGATGAGCTGCGGTAAATCGTGCATTCTTTAAGCCGCGGTGAATTTTTTCAGAGTCTTCCCACGCTAAAAGTATTTGAGCTGCAGATCCGGCTGTCATTGTCAGGGATGCGCCAACTGGTACAGAATCGCGAAGACCTGATAAACGTTCGGCGACAGCTACACAGATTCGGATATCACCTTGACGGCGATAGAGCTGTGCTGACTCTCCTGTTGCATCGCGCAGTGCGGCAAGTGCTGGAGTAGCCGCAGCGAGCAATCGATCTTCACCTGCAGCGCCAGCTAGTTCGCTAGAACGGGGACCCAAGATAAATCGGCCGGTGAGATCACGGGCAACGAGGCGATGAAATTCAAGTGCAACAGCTAAACGGTGCGCGGTAGGGCGGGCAATGCCAGTGGCTGCCACGAGTTCTGCCAGTGAGTGTGGACCCGATTCCAAGGTTGCCAAAATTGCTACGGCTTTATCTAATACGCCGACTCCGCTATTCTTTCTATCCACCTGGTGATATTAACATCCCACCTAGTGAGATGCAAAGATTGAGTAAAAAAGGGGTAGCGATGGGAAAGACACTTGCAGAGAAGATCTGGGCTGAGCACATTGTTCGCCAAGCAGATGGTGAGCCTGACCTTCTCTATATCGACCTCCATCTCATTCATGAAGTAACAAGTCCGCAAGCATTTGATGGCTTGCGCCTGACAGATCGCAAAGTGCGCCGTCCAGATTTAACAATTGCAACCGAAGATCACAACGTGCCAACGCTAGATATCTTGAAGCCAATTGCAGATCCAGTTTCCAAGCTCCAGGTGGATACTCTTCGTGCAAATTGCAAAGAGTTTGGGGTTCGCCTTCACTCACTTGGCGATCTAGACCAGGGCGTAGTGCACGTAGTTGGCCCTCAGCTCGGAATTACACAGCCAGGAATGACAATTGTTTGCGGTGATTCACACACCTCAACGCACGGCGCATTTGGTGCAATCGCATTCGGTATCGGTACCTCTGAAGTTGAGCACGTTCTTGCAACTCAGACCCTGCCATCAACTCGGCCAAAGACAATGGCAATTAATGTTGAAGGAACACTGAAGCCCGGCGTTACCTCAAAGGACATCATCCTGGCCATCATTGCAAAGATTGGAACTGGCGGGGGACAGGGTTACATTATTGAATACCGTGGAAGTGCTATCCGTGCACTCTCTATGGAGAGTCGCATGACAGTCTGCAATATGTCTATTGAAGCAGGCGCTCGTGCTGGTTTGATCGCACCCGATGAAACAACTTTTGCATATATCAAGGGCAAGCCGCATGCACCTGAAAATTGGGATGAAGCACTTGCATATTGGAAGACTCTCTACACAGATTCTGACGCAAAATTTGATGTTGAAGTTGATCTGAACGCTGATGATCTTGAGCCATTTGTCACATGGGGCACTAACCCTGGCCAAGGTTTGCCGCTGAATGCCAGTGTTCCAAATCCTGCAGATTTCGCAGATTCATCAGAACGCACAGCAGCAGAGCGTGCACTTGAATACATGGGACTCACCGCTGGAACACCACTCAAAGAGATAGCCATTGACACTGTTTTCTTGGGGTCTTGCACCAATGGCCGCATCGAAGATCTACGAAGCGCGGCAGAAGTGGTCAAAGGTAAAAAGATTGCCCCAACACTTCGTATGCTCGTTGTTCCTGGTTCTGCACGAGTGCGCTTACAAGCAGAGGCAGAAGGCCTTGATAAAGTCTTTATCGATGCAGGCGCCGAATGGCGAAATGCTGGATGTTCTATGTGTCTTGGAATGAATCCTGATCAACTTGCTGTCGGAGAGCGCTCAGCATCAACTTCAAACCGCAACTTTGAAGGACGCCAAGGAAAAGGTGGACGCACCCACTTGGTTAGCCCACTCGTTGCAGCAGCTACCGCGCTTCGCGGAAAACTTTCTTCGCCAGCGGATCTGTAAGGAGATATGACCATGGAGAAATTCATTAAGCACACTGGTACCGGAGTTCCGCTTCGTCGCAGCAATGTAGACACAGATCAGATAATTCCGGCCGTCTACCTCAAGCGCGTTACTCGTAGTGGCTTTGAAGATGGCCTCTTTGCAGCATGGCGCAATGATCCAGAGTTCGTACTCAATAAAGACGAATACAAATCTGGCACAGTTCTACTTGCCGGAGCAGATTTCGGAACCGGCTCATCACGCGAACATGCCGTCTGGGCATTGCAGAACTATGGATTCAAGGTCGTGATCTCTTCCCGTTTTGCCGATATCTTCCGCGGCAATTCGCTCAAAGGTGGACTCCTGACCGTGATTTTGCCGCAGGCAGATGTCGAGGCAATGTGGGCGGCAGTAGAGGCAGATCCATCAACTGCCATCACCGTAGATTTAGAATCCCGCACCGTTTCTTATGGTTCTATCTCTCATCCATTTGCAATCGATGATTACACGCGTTGGCGCTTGATGGAAGGCCTCGATGACATCGGATTAACCTTGAAGCAGACTGATTCCATTGATGCTTTTGAAGAAAAGCGAGCATCGCACAAGCCTGCAACGCTTCCTATTCGCTCCTAGCATTAAAAAACAAGCGTGAAATAAGGCTTTTTACGCTACGGGTGAGTGCGATCTGTAAAACTCTCAACCGTAGAATGAGGGTTTTTTACGCATAAAAAGTGCAATTTCTGCGAAATATTAAATCGCGACACGCCCACGTTAATGTAGGCATCACCCCTATACCTAGTTTAAGTTTTACACAGGTTAAGCAAAAGCTTAATTTTGAGCGTAAAACTAAGGGGATTTTGATGAATAAGGCCCAATTCATTGCCGCGTTGGCCCCACACTTCAACGACAGCAAGAAGGAAGCAGCTCACGCTGTAGATATCGTTTTTGACACAATCACACGCACAATGGCGCGTGGCGAAGATGTCATGATCAACGATTTCGGAAAGTTCAAGAAGGTTGATCGCAAGGCACGAATGGGACGTAACCCATTCACCGGCGAGACAATCAAGATCAAGGCTTCAAAGAAGGCTCGCTTCTTGCCTGCAAAGGCTCTCAAGGAAGTTGTTGCTGGCGATCGTAAGCTTGCTCCAGCACCAAAGCCAGAACCAAAGGTTGTTGCTAAGCCTGCTGCAAAGAAGGCAGCTCCTAAGAAGGCAGCTAAGAAAGTTGCAAAGAAGACAGCAAAGAAGGCTCCTAAGAAGGCAGCCAAGAAGGTTGTTCGCAAGGCAGCTCCTAAGAAGGCAGCAAAGAAGGTTGCAAAGAAGAAGAAGTAATCTCTTCTTTAATAAGGCCCACGCTCTACGCGTGGGCCTTATTTTTTTATCTTGATTTCTCTTCCCATCCAGCCCACAAAGTGAGCAGCCAGACTTAGAATTACGCCATGTCGAAATCAGGTGCTGGGAGTACCAAGCCCCTCAAGATTCGCTTCAACCCTCCAAGCGGCTATCCACTTGGAGTAAATCCAACTTTTCGTTTCTGTGCCACCATTCTGATTCCCGTTATGAAACTCATCGCTCGCTATGACTATCGCGAGGGTGTGAAGATTCCTAAGAGTGGCCCTGCGATTGTGGTGTCTAATCATGTTTCATACATGGATGCCTTTGCCCTAGCTTTCTTGCTCTACTCACATGGTCGTGCGCCAAGATTTCTCGGAAAATCTCAGGTCTTTAGGGTTCCAGTCATTGGCAAGATTCTTTTAGCAGCAGAACAGATTCCAGTTGAGAGAGAAAGTAAAGAAGCACGAGTTGCGTTGCAGTACGCACTTCGATTACTGGAAATGGGTCATCTCGTTGGTGTATATCCTGAAGGAACGTTAACTCGCGATAAAGATTATTGGCCAATGGTTGCAAAGACCGGTGCTGCACGGTTGGCAGTAATTGCCAAGGTACCTGTCTACCCTGCGGCACAGTGGGGGACACAACAAGTTTTACCTCCGTATCGAAAAAAATTGCGATTGTTTCCTCGCGTGACTGTGCGTTATCGCATCGGCGAGCCCGTAGATCTATCGCGCTGGTACGGAAAAGAGGAAGACCCTGCCGCGATGACCGAAGCCACGGCAGAAATCATGAGGTCAATTACCGCATTATTAGAGGAGATTCGCGGTCAAGAACGTCCAGCGGCTATCTTTGACCCTCATGCATCTGATTTACCCCGCACAGGAAATTTCAGAAAGAATGGAAAGAACTAATGAGCAGCATTAGCGTCTTCGGTGCCGGAGCTTGGGGTTCCACCCTTGCTCAAGTGCTCTGCGATGCTGGAAATGATGTTCTGCTCTGGGGTCGCAATTCCGAGACAATTGATGAGATTAATGATCTGCATACCAATCAACGCTATTTGGCGGGCCAAGTGCTTCCATCAAATCTTCGCGCGACAACAGATCTTGATGAAGCTTTTTCATTTAGTCAGATTTATGTCCTAGCGATTCCTTCCACACAACTAAGAGCTACGCTCAATGAGTGGAAGCCTAGATTCTCAGCCGATTGCACAATCGTGAGTACTCTCAAAGGTATTGAAGTTTCGACGATGCTTCGAATGACCGAAATCATTGAAGAGGTTCTGGGTAAACACAAAATTGCACTATTAACAGGACCAAATTTGGCTGATGAGCTGATCTTGCGACAGCCGGCAGGTGCCGTTGCCGCTTCAACCTCACAAGAGGTTGCAGAGCATGTTCGTGAACTTTTCCGTACTCCGTATTATCGCGTGTATACATCCGTCGATTTACTTGGATGCGAATTAGCTGGTGCAATTAAGAACGTCATCGCTTTAGCTGTTGGAATTTCAATTGGAATGGGCTACGGCGAGAATACGCAAGCGATGCTCATCACCCGTGGACTCAATGAAGTTGCACGCTTATGTGCCGCACATGGATCAGATCCACTTAGTGCTGCCGGCCTTGCTGGAATGGGAGACCTCGTTGCGACATGCGGTTCTCCGCTCTCACGCAATAGAACTTTCGGTGAGCTTCTTGGAAAAACTGGATCAATGGAGATGGCGATTGCGCAAGGTGCTAAGACTGTTGAAGGTGTCGCATCATCTGGTGCGATCGTTGAGATTGCACACCGCGTAGGTGTTGAAGTTCCAGTAATTGAGGCGGTTGCCGATATCGTCAATGGATCCCTCACTCCCGAACAAGCACTTACTCGTTTAATGGAGATCACCACTCAAGCTGAAAACTTCATCCGATGACACAGCGCGTAGCAATTATCTGTGGCGGGCGCAGCAGCGAGCATGAGATTTCCTGCACTTCGGCAGGGGGAGTTCTCGGTGCAATCGATCGCACTCTGTACGACCCGGTAGTTATTGGGATCACCAAAAAAGGTAAATGGGTTCTTGTCCCTGAAGGCTATGAACTTTCCATACATAATGGCGTGCTTCCTGAAGTTCCAGAAGATGGCAAACCGGTTTCGGTTTCGCCAGAAGGTTTCGCAGTAGATGGAAAATCTCTTGGAATTGAAATTGTTTTTCCAGTACTGCACGGTCCATATGGAGAAGATGGAACCATTCAAGGATTGCTAGAGATTGCAGATATTCCATTTGTAGGTTCAGGGGTTTTAGCATCTGCAGTTGCGATGGATAAATCATTTGCTAAGCCAATTTTTGCAGCGCATGGAATCAAGGTTGCAGAGGGTCTAGTTGTCCGCAAATCCGAATGGAGCTCCAATAAAGTGTCAATATCTGCACAAGTGGCAACTCTTGGATTTCCTGTATTTGTGAAACCGGCACGTGGTGGTTCAAGTCGCGGTACTACCAAAGTTAAATCTGCTGATCAGTTAGCCGCCGCTGTTGAAGAGGCTCATCGCTTTGATCCTAAGGCGATGATCGAAAATGCTGTAATTGGTCGCGAGATCGAATGCGCGGTGTTGGAAATCCACGGCAAGCCAGAAGCTTCTATCGTGGGACAGATAGAGATCGATCCCAAATTTGAGTTTTATGACTTTGAGGCAAAGTATCTCGATGGTGCAACCAGTATTACCTTACCCGCACCAATCAGCGAAGAAATTGCTGCCCAGATTCAGAGTAAAGCGGTGGAAGCATTTATTTCTCTCGGATGCAGTGGTTTAGCCCGAGTTGATTTCTTCTTAACTCCGAACGGAGAAGTCATCATCAATGAGCTCAATACAATGCCAGGCTTTACCGCAACTTCAGTCTTTCCTAAGATGTGGGCAGCTAGCGGAGTCAATTATTCGCAAGTGATTACACACCTGCTCGTCAGCGCGCTCACGCGCAATAATGGAGTCCTAGGAAATTAGTTGGAAATTAGTTGGAAATTAGTAAGAAGTAACAGGGCAGGTAAGTGTGCGAGTGATTCCTGGCACTGCCTGAACTTTTGCAAGGATTGAACGACCGAGATCTTCCATTGATGGAGATTCAGCACGCATAATCACATCGTAAGGTCCGGTAACTCCTTCAGCCAATGTAACTCCTGCAATTGCACCCACAGCCGTAGCAACAGATGATGCCTTTCCTACTTCGGTTTGAATCAAGATATACACCTGTACAGACATCACGTTTTCCTTTCGCTTGAGTGAACTTTGTTATGACCAAAAGGTACCTCATCATCTAGGCTTGGCGCTATGGCATTTTCTGAGCAGGAGCTCCTTTCGCTCGTTGCCTCTGTGTTCCAGACTCAATCCTCCGATGAAGTATTCGTCGGAATTGGCGATGACGCGGCAGTCGTGCGCGGAAATTCTCGACAAGTCATCACCACAGATGTTGCCGTAGAGAATGTTCACTTTAATAAGCGATGGTCAAATGCCTTTGATATCGGTCGAAAAGTAACGGCTGCCAATATTGCAGATGTTTTGGCTATGGGTGCAAAGCCGCAATATCTAGTAATTGCCCTTTCGTTGGTTGGAGATGAGGGGCTTGAACGTGTACGCGAACTTGCCGAAGGAATTAAGCACGAGGCAGATATGACCGGTGCAGTTGTGGTCGGGGGAGATATCGCTCGAGCTGATGCAATTTCAATTGCTATAACCGCAATCGGTAGCGTCGAAAGAGCAATCACTCGCTCAGGTGCAGAGGTAGGCGATGGAATCTATATCTCATCTCTTACAGGATGGTCGGCAGCGGGCTTACACATGCTGACGCATGAGATTGAACCATTGCATGCAGTGCACGCCATGGCTCTGAATGAGTTTCGTGCACCGTCTCTTGATTACGGAATTGATTTCAGTCGAGCAAATGCACTGACAGATACCAGTGATGCCTTACTCATCTCATGTCAATCAATAGCCGAAGCATCGGGCGTCAACTTAAATATTGATCCTGCGCTGATCGAGAACGCATACGAATTTAAGGAGCTTGCACTCCTCGCGCAGTCGGTGGGTATCGATGTCTTCGAATGGGTTCTCGGCGGAGGTGAAGATCATGTTTTTCTCGCCACTGGCGTAGATCTTCCGGGAATTCGAATCGGTGATGTCAGAAAAGGCGAGGGTGTAACAGGTCTTGAAATGAAAAAAGCGCCACAGATGTGGCGCCATTTTCAATAAATTTCAGTTAGATGTATTAGCGGGTAACTTTTCCAGCCTTGAGGCAAGATGTGCAGACGTTCTGGCGCTTTGTTGCACCGCCAACAAGTGTGCGTACGCGCTGAATGTTTGGATTCCAGCGACGACGTGTCTTTACCTGAGAGTGTGAAACATTGTTACCGAAGCTGGGCCCTTTGCCACAGATATCGCATGTTGATGCCACAGCAGTACTCCTT
>JAIXYD010000076.1 GCA_027490415.1 Streptomycetaceae bacterium | reverse complement strand
TTACTGAGAATCCTCTCAACACATCCGCGTTTTACCATCGAGGCAGTCTCAGCTCACTCAAATGCGGGAGAGTTGATTACCACGCTTCATCCTCACCTCACTTCTCTGAGCGGAGAGCGTTTCTCCAAGTTCTCAGCCCACCTGTTTGCCACGTGTGATTTAGTTTTCTTGGCACTTCCTCACGGTGAATCAGCAGCTGCGGTGAACGCTATTGCGGCGATAAAAGCAGGTATGAAGTTCGTGGATATTGGCGCGGATTACAGATTGGAAGATCCGGCTGCGTGGGAGACCTATTACGGCGGTGATCATGCTGGCCATTGGGTTTATGGATTACCTGAAATCAAGGGATTGACCGACAAGATTGCCAATGCCGACAAGATTGCAAATCCAGGTTGTTATGCAACAGCGGTCGCTCTGGCGTTGACTCCATTGGCAGAGTTTGGCGATCTTTCTGATGTTGTTGTAGTTGCCGCATCAGGAACTTCTGGTGCAGGCCGTACTGCAAAAAGTAATCTTCTGGCCAGTGCGATTATGGGCTCAATGTCATCTTACAAATTTGGTGGAGTACATCAGCACACTCCCGAGATAGAACAATGCGTCTCGCATGCCACGGGTAAGGAAGTGAAAGTCTCATTTACCCCGATGCTTGCGCCCATGGTTCGAGGAATCTTGGCTACGGTGACAGTAAAACTTGATCAAGTGATTTCAACCGAAGAATTGCGAGGTCATTTTGCGAAGTACTACCAAGGCGAAGTTTTCGTCACAATCCTTTCAGAAGGCGAAATGCCTTCTACTCACTCGGTGTACGGCAGCAACTCTGCACACCTTCAAGTGGCTATAGACACTCACGCAAAGCGTGCAATCGTCAGCATTGCCATTGATAATTTAGGTAAAGGCGCGGCCGGTCAGGCAGTACAGAACGCAAACATAATGTGTGGCCTAGATCGCGCTACGGGACTAAGCGTGCAAGGAATAGGAATATGAGCAACGTCCTCGTGGTCAAGTTTGGTGGCCATGCGATGACTGATGATTCGGGTCTTTTTGCCACAGCACTGGGTCAAGCTCTGGCAAAGAACCTTAAGGTTGTGGTCGTTCATGGTGGTGCGCCGCAGGTGAATGCTGAACTGACAGCACGAGGTATCACACCTCGTTTTGTTGGTGGTTTCCGCTACACGGATCTAGAAACTCTTGAGGTAGCCGAAGAAGTTCTGGCAAACCAAGTAGGTCCGGCAGTTGCGTCAGCGCTGATCTCTCACTCTATTCCTGCACAGGCTCTTTCGGGTCGTCACTTTATTTCTGCTCACACTCTCACTCAATTAGTGGATGGAACATCAGTCGATCTTGGATTTGTAGGGCAAATCACCGCAGTTGATACGACTGAAATTCATTCACTTCTTGATCAGGGAATAGTGCCTGTAATTTCTCCCATAGCCTCAAATCGTGAGGGGACGGGGGCACTCAATGTCAATGGAGATCTCGTCGCCGCTGCGATAGCGGGTGCGTTAGATGCGATGGTACTCATTGTTATGACGGATGTTCCAGGGATTTATCGCAACTGGCCAGATCGCGATTCTCTCATCACATCAATTTCTCGTGATGAGCTTTTCGCCATCAAGAATTCATTTGCAGATGGAATGTCTCCCAAGGTTGCCGCCTGTATTGAGGCAATTGATAACGGGGCTCGTGCAGTGCGAATCATTGACGGCAAAGATCCAGGAGCTTTCGCTCTTGCACTGGAAAATAATGGCGGAACTTTGGTGACTGCATGACACAGAAACTATCGACGATCTCTTGGGATGATGTAATGATGGCAAATTACGGAACTCCTTCGCGCACTTTTGTGAGTGGAAAGGGTTGCGTTCTCAAGGATGATACAGGTAAGTCGTATCTCGATTTCCTTGCAGGAATTGCAACAAACGTTCTGGGTCATGGACATCCGGCGGTAATCAAGGCTGTCACCAAGCAGGTTTCAACTCTTGGCCACGTGAGTAATTTCTTCGCCCATCCAGAGGGCCTTCGCCTAGCATTGAGATTAAAAGCTATGACAGGCGATTCAAATGCTCGTGTCTTTTTCTGCAACTCGGGGGCAGAGGCAAATGAGGCTGCACTAAAGATCTCCCGTCGCACCGGCAAATCTCGAATCGTCGCCGCACAAGGAGCGTTTCACGGTCGCACCATGGGTGCTCTTTCAATGACGGGACAACCCTCAAAGCGCGAGCCCTTTGCACCCTTGCTTAAAGGAGTTAGCCATGTGCATTACGGTGATCTCTCCGCGATGTCGCGTGCTGTTTCCAAAAAGACAGCGATGGTAATTATTGAACCAATTATGGGTGAGGCCGGCGTCATAACCCCTGAAGATGGCTATTTGGCAGGAGTCAGAGAAATCTGTAATCGCTCTGGTGCGCTTTTAGTTTTTGATTGCGTGCAGACGGGAATTGGTAGAACGGGTCAGTGGTTTGGTTTCGAGCACGAGAAAATCAGACCCGACGTTCTTACTTTAGCTAAGGGTATAGGTGGGGGATTACCCCTTGGTGCAACGATTGCATACGGTCGTGCGGCACAACTACTTCAGCCAGGTGACCACGGCACAACATTCGGTGGAAACCCAATAGCGTGTGCGGCAGCAAATGCCGTTCTTGATGTCATTGAGAGTAAGAAGTTGATGCAATCAGCAAAAGTCTTTGAAAAGAAGATTAAGAAAACTCTTTCAGTGCTACCTGGAGTCTCGGAAGTTCGAGGTAGGGGATTGCTTTTAGGTATTGAACTATCAGCTCCCATAGCTAAGCAGGTTGCAGCTTCGATGCTAGATGCGGGAGTAATCGTCAATGCTGCCAATGAAAATACGATTCGCATCGCTCCTCCGCTTATTGTCACGATGCCGCAAATAGAAAAATTTATTTCAGTCTTTGTCAATGTAATGAGGGAGGCAGACCATGGCTAAAGTTCAACCAATTAACTCCGTATCAGCTCGCCGTTCGGCTGCGATTTCGGCAATAGCGACAGGACGAATTCATAGTCAAGAAGATTTAGTTCAGGCGCTAAAGAAGGCGGGATACGCCGTTACTCAGGCGACGGCGAGCAGAGATATCGAAGAGATTGGTGCTGTCCGCATTCGTAACCGCAACGGCGAAATGGTCTACTCCATCTCAGAAGATAGCGATTCATCTCTTGCCCGATCTCTACCGATGCCGCAGGACTTGATTTTGAGTGTTGATGCAAGTGGAAATCTTGCGATTGTGCGCACGCCACCTGGCGGAGCCCAACTACTTGCCAGCTCTCTTGATCATTCGGGCATCAAGGAAATTATCGGCACAATTGCCGGTGATGACACTGTTCTTGTTGTTTCGAAAAGCGCGACTGGTGGGAATGCATTAGCGCGCGAATTGCTCGCATTTGCTGGAAAAACTAAGACAAAGAAGAGAAGGTAGGAAAATGTCACTGTGGGGCGGAAGATTTTCAGAAGAACCGGCAGATGCTGTTTTCGCCTTATCGCGGAGCGTGCATTTTGATTGGCGACTTGCTCCGTATGATCTGCGCGCATCCCTTGCGCATCTCGCCGTTCTAGAGTCATCGGGGTTACTCACATCTGAGGTGTCGGCCAAGATTCGTGGCGCTCTCCTTGAATTGATCGAAGAAGTCGCATCTGGAGCGTTTACATATAACGACACGGACGAAGATGTTCACTCAGCACTGGAGAGAGGACTCACCGAAAAATTAGGTGAGATTGGAGGATCACTGCGCGCAGGTCGTTCTCGTAATGATCAGGTTGCGACCGACCTTCGTCTCTATGCCATTGATGCAATGCTCGGTATTGCACAGATGACAATTGCTCTTCAACAGGCGCTGCTTTCAAAAGCAGATGAATATGCCGATGCACCTGCAGTCGGATTTACCCATATGCAGCACGCCCAGCCAGTCCTGTTCGGCCATGAATTAGCCAAACATGCGCATGCATTTAATCGCGATCTAGACCGCATTGATGATTGGTTTATTCGTACTTCGGTGAGTCCATTAGGTTCTGGTGCACTAGCTGGCTCATCACTTCCACTCTCACCAGAGGCAACTGCTGCTGCCCTCGGCTTCAAGAAGAGTGCAGGTAATAGCATCGATGCGGTTTCAGATCGAGACTTTGTTGCAGAAGCTCTCTTTGTAACTTCTATGATCGGAATGCATCTCTCGCGCATTGGCGAGGAGTGGTGCATTTGGGCGACTACTGAATTCGGGTGGGCACAGGTTTCTGATTCGCACTCAACCGGTTCTTCCATAATGCCGCAGAAGAAGAATCCCGATATGGCTGAATTAGCCCGAGGAAAAGCAGGTCGCTTAGTTGGAAATCTCACTGGTGTTCTGACGATGCTTAAAGGATTGCCTTTCGCATACAATCGAGATCTTCAGGAAGATAAAGAACCACTATTTGATTCATTCGATACTTTGGCACTTGTACTGCCGGCAGTCACTGGAATGGTTTCAACCACGCACTTTGATCGCGCAAGAATGGCAGCTTCTGCCCCGACAGGTTACTCACTTGCGACCGAGATTGCCGACTTCCTAGTACGAGCACACGTTCCATTTGCATCAGCCCATGAAGCAGCAGGTAAGTGCGTTGCACTTGCTGAAAACAAGAAGATTGAACTCCACGAAATTTCTGATGCTGATTTATCCTCGATTCATCCAGCGCTTACCCCGGATATTCGCGGCGTGCTCACCGTCGAAGGTGCTCTGGCATCGCGGACAACATATGGTGGAACCGCCCCTGCCGCTCTGGCTCGCCAATTAGCGATCCTCAAAAGTGAAGTCAGTGCCTTTGAAGCGAATTTCTCCGCCAAGTCCAACGCCTTTTCGGGCATGATGAGCGCATGAGTCAATTTCTTGATGACCTGCGCTGGCGTGGGCTTATTGCACAGACCACCGATGAAAAAGAGCTTGCCGCTGCTCTCGAGAAGCCAATCACTCTCTACATCGGCTTTGATCCAACGGCGCCGAGCATTCACGTCGGCAATCTCGTTGTTCTCTTAGTATTACGCCGATTCCAGTTAGCAGGGCATCATCCGATCGCTCTAGTTGGGGGAGCGACCGGGTTAGTCGGCGATCCAAGTGGTCGTAATGAAGAGCGCAGTCTCAATAGCAGCGAAATAGTTGAACAATGGGTCAATCGAATCAAGCTGCAAGTTTCATCAGTTCTCGACTTTAAGGTAGCTGCAAACCCCGCAGTAGTTGTCAATAATCTTGACTGGACCTCACCGCTTTCAGCCATCGAGTTTTTGAGAGATATTGGAAAACATTTCAGCGTAAATCAAATGCTCGCTAAGGATTCAGTTGCGAACCGACTTGAGGGTGGCATTTCGTATACTGAATTCTCGTATCAAGTGCTGCAGGCCTTTGATTTTCTTGAGCTTTATCGTCGCAATAAATGCACACTGCAACTCGGGGGATCAGACCAGTGGGGCAATATCGTTGCAGGACTTGATCTTATTCGTCGCGTCGAAGGTGGAACTGGACATGCATTAACAGTTCCTCTTCTCACTAAAGCTGATGGAACTAAGTTCGGTAAGACTGCAGGTGGAAGCGTTTGGCTAGATCCAGAGATGACTTCTCCATACGCCTTCTTCCAGTATTGGTTGAACTCTGACGATAAAGATGTAATCAACTTCCTTAAGGTATTTTCATTTAAGTCTCGCGCAGAGATTGAAGAGATTGAGAAGGAGCACAATGAAAATCCAGGTGCGCGTAACGCGCATCGTGCACTTGCGCGCGAACTAACATCGTTGATTCATGGGGAAGAAACTTCACTCCGAGTCGAAGAGGCTGCTAAGGCTCTCTTCGGACAAGGTGATCTCAATACTCTCGATGAGAAAACTTTGTCGGGTGCATTGAGTGAATTACCTCGTGTTCAAATCTCTCATGGCGAAGAGATCCCTACGTGGGTTGATCTTTTAGCAGCCGC
>JAIXYD010000010.1 GCA_027490415.1 Streptomycetaceae bacterium | reverse complement strand
TTATAGCGCACTTAACTTTGCGGCAATCTGTTTTACCAATGAATCGTGAGATTTTTACTGAGTGTGTAAATCGTCCACCTGGGAGAAACTCATCGGTCAAGCCAACGGCATACGGTGGAGGATTAGAAGATATCCAGTATGACGCTTCACCCATTCCCGCCTTATTTACTCCGCCACCACATGGAGTAGGTGCGCTACCTTTTTTAGGAAGTACACAGAATGCGAGATAAATACCAACTGTTTCATCAAATCCTCTTCCGTTTACTGTGACCATGGATCCAGCGCGGACAGTGGCTTTATCTATGGAGAGAGTCTGACCGAAAGCGCCTTTACTGCTCACTGGAGGCGCTGCAGTCGCTGGACCTACTGGAGATTGCATGGCAAAGATCGCTGCGGCTGCAAGAATAAAAAGACGAGTTCTCACGGAGAAAAATATATTGCCCTGGCTTAGCTTTTTTAGCCGACAGCTGGGAGAGATCTGTCGACAAAGTTCTGAGAGGCTTCTCCTATGAAATACAGAGGCATGGCACTTATCGCTGCCTCTTTACTGCTCGTTACCGGGTGCGCTGGCCAACCTTCGGCTGTAGAAAAAATTAATAGTGTTGAGGCGATCAATGTGAACGCTGTACAAACTCCAGAGTTCACTCGGGTTATTGCCCTTGCAAATGGAAGTGCGGAAATTATTGCATCCATGGGGCACTTAAATATTTTGGTTGGACGAGATATAGCTAGCGATGCGCCCGCTCTGGAATCGGTTGAGGTCGTTACATCCGGACATCAAATCGTTGCCGAAAAAATTCTCTCTCTTGAACCCGACCTAGTACTTATCGATGCTTCATCTGGGCCATCATCGGCAATTCAAGTTTTAGAGTCAGCTGGAATTCGCATTGTGAAGATTTCTGAAGCCTGGCAACTCTCTGAGATCAATCGCAAGATCAGCGAGGTTGCTCAAGCTATTGGCGCAGTAGAAGACGGCAACGCGCTTACGGCAGCGCTCCAGAAGAGCACGAAGATGTTGACGCAGATTGCACCTGGAAAGACCATCGCATTCTTGTATTTGCGTGGCGGTAGCGCCGTTTATCTCATTGGTGGAAAAGGTTCCGGAACCGATTCGTTGATTTCAGCCATCGGGGGAGTCGATGCCGGTGCTCAGAAATTTACGAATCCATTTACCCCAATGACTGCAGAAGCAGTTGCCACTCTCAATCCAGATGTTTTCTTAGTCATGAGCAAGGGCTTGGAATCCGTTGGTGGCGTTGAGGGTTTCATCGAGTTACCTGGAATTGCTCAAACGAAAGCCGGCAAGAACCGAGCGATTGTCGCCGTCGATGATTCACTTCTGCTTTCCTTTGGACCTCGCTCATACTCACTCCTTGAAGAGCTGTCGCAATCAGTAGAACGAGTACTTTCATCATGAAGAAAATCTCGCTCCTAGCTTTGGCCATTGCTGTATTGGCTTTCTTCGCCCTCTCTTTAGGAGCAACCACGGTAAGTGATGTATGGGCTTCGGTAATTCAATTCGATTTTCAATCAACTGATGTGAATGATCAGATTATTTGGCAGATTAGGGCACCGCGCATTATTGGAGCAATACTGCTCGGTCTCATTTTGGCTATCGCAGGTGTGCTTGCGCAAGGATCTACTAATAACCCATTGGCTGATCCAGCATTCCTCGGCACTACAGCAGGAGCAGCACTCGGCGTTGTTATTGGTGTTCTTGTAAATGCTGTGAATATTGCTTCAGTTGGTTCAATCATCTGGGCTACTTGTGGAGCGCTTCTAGCTACCTTGCTTACATTCTGGCTCGCACGCAATGCGCTGCAATTGATCATTATCGGAATTGCAGTTTCGGCCACACTAACTGCAATAGTAGGAATCGCAATCTCTATTGCAGATCGCAGTGATGTTCGATCGGTAACCTTTTGGTCTTTAGGGTCACTCTCATTACTCACGTGGACAAACGTGGTGGTTCTTGCATTTGTGGCATTGATTGTCGTAGTGAGCGCTCGAATTATCTCTCCGCAGTTGGACCTGCTTGCTCTTGGTGATTCGCCAGTACGTCATAGTGGAAAAGACCCGCAAAGAATCCGTTTGCTGGCTTTTCTTATTCTCTCTATTGCAATTGCGACATCTGTGAGTCAAGTCGGAACTATCTCCTTCTTAGCGCTAGCTGCACCACATATTGCTCGCTTCTTAGTGGGTCCAAGTCATCGCTATCTTGTAAGTGCGGCAGCAGTTATCGGTGCCTTGATATTGCTCATTGCAGATACTGCAGCAAGAAGTGTTGCTCCACCGCAAGACCTTCCGATTGGATTACTCATCTCTCTCATCGGTGCGCCGGTATTAATTGTGGCTCTCAAGCGTGGAGGCGTGCAATGGCGCTAATCGAGATTCGCAACCTGAGAGTTTCACGCGGAAAGCAACAAGTCATTAACGATCTTTCACTCGACATACAAGAAGGAACTATCACCGCAATTGTCGGAGCAAATGGTTCGGGTAAGAGCACACTTATTGGTGCGATCGCCGGAGACCACCCACTTGGAGCCGGATCGATTTCAATCCGTGGGAAGAACCTGGCAGAGCTTTCTCTTGCCGATCAATCCAAAGAAAGAAGTGTGGTCACTCAAAACCAATTCTTCTGGCTGGCGTTTACTGTCAGGCAAGTGATCGAGATGGGTCAGAGCACCGAAAACTTATCTCGTGTTGATTCGGTAATTTCTCAGCTAGAGATGAATGAAATCGTCAATCAATCTGTACTGACTCTCTCTGGTGGTCAATTGCAACGAGTCGCGATTGCTCGAGCGCTGGTATGCGATACACCTATCTATCTTCTCGATGAGCCTCTCG
>JAIXYD010000023.1 GCA_027490415.1 Streptomycetaceae bacterium | reverse complement strand
TAGTAATAATGCCCGCAGTGCCGCCGTACTCATCAACGACAATCGCTAAGTGGATCTGATCCCGCTGCATCTCCTTGAGAAGCTCTGCGGCAATTTTGATTTCGGGAACAAAGACTGCAGGACGCATCAATCCGCCAACGGTTTCAGTTGACTCTGCCTCACGGTGATCGAGTGTCCGCTTTGCAAGATCTTTTACGTAGGCAATTCCAATGATGTTATCGAGGTTCTCTCCCACAACAGGTATGCGTGAATATCCAGAACGAAGTGCCAGCGAAAGACCCTGGCGTAGCGTCTTGTCTCCTTCAATCCAAACCATGTCAGTGCGGTGCACCATCAACTCACGAACCAAGGTGTCGCCAAGTTCAAATACTGAGTGGATCATCTCGTGCTCATCTGATTCCACAAGACCACGTTCGTGCGCCTGATCTACAAGATCGCGCAGCTCTGCTTCATTTGTAAATGGTCCCGATCTAAAACCTTTACCTGGAGTAATCGCATTACCAATGGCAATAAGTAACTTTGTGACTGGCCCAAGAATCAACGCCAAGAAAGCTGATACAACGATGCCGGCACGTGCCCAACGATGTGGGTTTTGACGGCCCAATGTACGAGGGCCAACTCCGATAACCACATAAGAGAGAACAACCATGATGATGACTGTGTAGAGATAGGCATATCCTGTTGTGTAAGCCTGCTGAAGTAAACGAAGTATCAAGACTGCGGCTGTAAATTCACAGACCTTACGGACGAGCAAAATTACGTTGAGGAATCGCGCAGGTTGGGCAGAGTACTTCTTGAGTAAGTGTCCTCCACGCTTTGACTCAAGTTCTTCAATCAAGACACGAGAAATTGAAGTCAGCGCTGATTCAGAGGCGGCGAGAAAACCTGCAAATCCAATAAGAGCGATAATCGGTAGAACCGATAAAAGGTCCACTAGGACTCTCCCCATTCCTTCACTAATTTTTCCTGTAGTTCAAACATTACTTTTTCATCAGCCGGATTAGCGTGGTCATATCCAAGAATATGCAATAAACCGTGTGCTGCCAAAATGTAAATCTCATGATTAATTGAATGCCCAGCACTAGCGGCTTGTCGCGCTGCAACACTTGGGCAGATCACGATGTCACCCAGCGTTACCGCCTGGCCAACACTTTCTGGCATGTCCATCGGAAACGAGAGCACGTCAGTAGGTCCTGGTTCATCCATCCACTTAATGTGAAGTTCGGTCATCTCGGCTTCATCGACGAAGGTGATGCTGACTTCGCAATCTGCGTTTAATCCAAGTGATCCCAATGAATACTGGATAAGTGAAGATACTTCATCGCTTGGAACAAGTTCTCCTGAGCGATTGTTTGATTCAATCGTCATGTACGTATCAGCTGTTTCGAATATTTCGTGGGGCTTGAATAGCGCTGTCGAAAGCATCGTAGGCCTTCACGATGTCACCGATGAGGCGATGGCGCACAACATCTTCTGCGGTGAGCTCACTAAAAGAAATGTCATCAATATTGCCCAAGATGTCGCGAATGATTCGAAGTCCAGACTTTGCGCCGTTTGGAAGATCGACTTGCGTTACATCTCCAGTGATCACCATTTTTGAACCAAAACCTAAACGGGTGAGAAACATCTTCATCTGTTCTGGTGTGGTGTTCTGCGCTTCATCCAAAATAATAAATGAATCATTGAGTGTGCGACCGCGCATAAATGCGAGTGGGGCAACTTCAATGACGCCGCTTTGCATAAGTCGTGGGATTGAATCTGGATCGATCATGTCATGTAGGGCATCAAAGAGTGGGCGAAGATACGGATCAATCTTCTCTGTCAGCGTGCCGGGCAAGAAGCCTAATTTTTCACCGGCTTCTACCGCCGGACGCGTCAAGATAATTCGATTGACCTTCTTTGCTTGCAATGCGGCAACAGCTTTTGCCATAGCAAGGTAGGTCTTACCCGTACCTGCTGGTCCAATTCCAAAAGTGATTGTGTTCTCGTCAATGGCATCGACATAATGCTTCTGGTTTGCAGTCTTTGGTCTGATTGTGCGACCACGATTGCTCACGATATTGAGTGAGAGAACTTCGGCTGGGTGCTCGATTGGATCTGCAGCCAACATATCGATGCTGCGCTTTACTGCATCAGTTGTGAGCGCTTGTCCTGATCGAATAACAACCATCATCTCGGCAAATAGCTTTTCAAGTGCGAGGCAGTCGATGTGTGGTCCGCGTAAAGTAATTTCGTTTCCGCGAACAGTCATTGCAACAGAAGGAAAAGCTGCTTCAATAATATTGATATTGCTATCGCCGACTCCGACGAGTGCGACCATGGGAATGGCTGGTGGGACGGTGATCAGAGTGCGTTCCATATGTGGATAAATCTAGTGCTAGCCCGGAGGCCAGGCCAGTCCACGCCCACCAATGAGATGCAGATGAGCGTGAAAAACACTCTGGCCAGCATCGGCCCCCGTGTTAAAGACTGATCGATAGCCAGTGAGTCCTCGCTCGGCCGCGATGGCATCTGCAGCCCGGTGCATCGCTGCGATGATCGTTGGGGAGATGGCAGAGATCGCTGCAGCATTTTCTGCATGCAAGGTAGGAATGATCAAGATGTGCGTAGGTGCTTGTGGGTTTAGATCATTAAATGCAACAACGTTTTCATTGCGATAGATGATCTCAGCAGGAATCTGACCTTCAATGATTTTGCAGAAGATGCACTCTGGATCTAGCGTCATGAGAAAAGGGTACTGGTCTACCAACTCTTAAGGAGTGTTTGCACGGCCGCAAGTCCTGCGATTCCTGCATGTGCGCTGCGAAATATTGGTCTACCCATCAATGCAATCCTTGCCCCACTTGCGGTGAATGTATCGAGCTCTTCATCTGTTATTCCACCTTCCGGTCCAATGATGATGAGGGCCTTCTTCACCGCAGCAGCTGATGGTGGTGTTATGGCAGAGAGTTTGCTAGTCGCACTCTCGTGGAAAAGGATCGCAATATCTGTTCGCGCAATTTCATCGATCACTTGTGAAGTTGTGAGTGGTCCAACAATCTCAGGGATACGAAAGCGGCGTGCTTGCTTACTTGCTTCGCGCACAGTCACATCTAACTTATCTAAAGTTTTATCGGCCTTACCGATACTGCGTGCAGATGACCAGAAAACTAAGCGATCAGCACCTGCCTCGGTGAGCAACCCCGCACACTCTTTGAGTCGATCACCCTTGGGAAGTGCTTGGATAACTGTGTACTCAATCTCGAGAGGTTCTTGGAACTCACTTTCGAGGACTTCGCATTGCATAGACTTCTTTGCAACATCGACTGCTTTGACTGTCGAGAATGATCCTTTGCCATCACTGAGCCAGAAAATTTCGCCAGGGCCTGTACGTAATACTCGAATTGCATGGAGGGCATCCTCATTATCAAATGTGTAAATCTGGCCCACTTTTGTGGGTAGGTCATTAACAAAGAAGAGTGTGCGCATTAGCGGCCGAAGGAATCTCTAAATTTACCGAGGAAACTCTGATTCTTTCCCTTTGTGTTCGAATCTCCAACAACCTCACCGCGAGATTTTGCGAAGTCCTTAAGCATCTTCTCTTGTTCGCGAGAGAGCTTGGTTGGTGTCATCACAACAATGTGGACGATGAGATCGCCACGACTATTGCTTCGTAGTCGTGTCATTCCTAGGCCCTTAAGTGAAACTGTTGAACCAGTCTGTGTTCCGGCCTTGATCGCAATCTCTGATTGGCCATCGAGTGTTTCTACTGTGATCTTGGTGCCTAAAGCTGCAGCTGCAAAAGAAATTTCAACTTCCATATGCAAGGTATCGCCATCGCGAACTAAGAACTCGTGTTCTTCTTCAACGATTTCAACATAGAGATCTCC
>JAIXYD010000088.1 GCA_027490415.1 Streptomycetaceae bacterium | reverse complement strand
TGATCGGCGATGGAATGACAGCACGTGAGTCAGATGTCGAAGTCCTCGATGTTGCTCAAGTCCTTCTTCGTAATATGAAGAGTTAAATTACAACGGTGTAATTCATCCACAGCTGTGGGCTTACTTGTGGATAAGGACCTTAGCCGCAACCGCCCCGCCTACAAGCCCGCCTATGTGGGCTCTCCAGTCGATTCCGGGGATCGTAAAGCCGATTGCCAGGTTTAGCCCCACCGTGACGAGCACGCCCTTGATGTCAGCGCGGTACTTCTTATAGATCACCAAGATCGCACCGAAGAGGCCGAAGACAGCTCCGGATGCGCCGATGGAATATCCGTTAAATGGCAAGAAGTAGGCCGAAGTAATCGATCCAGCAAGTAGTGAGATAAAGAAAATTACAAGAAACTTTGATTTTCCGAGTAGCGATTCGATCTGGGTGCCCAGGGAATGCAGAGCAAGCATGTTAAATGCTAAGTGAAGCGGTAAGTCACTTGTTTGATCGTGCATCAAGGCAACAGTCAGGAGTCGATACCACTGACCATAGCTCTGCATATCTGCAAGAGGTGGCAGATAGAAATTATTGATGACATTTGCATCAACTTTCTGCCAGAGAAAAAATCCGCAGATTACTGTGATGAGGCCAATAGTCGCAGAGCGCTGAGCCTTCATTGAGTTAAGAGTTATGCAACAGTGACGCTGTTAATAACAACATCAACTAGTGGCTTATCGCGGCCGTCAACCTTTGTAGTTGCAATTGCGTCAACTACAGATTGGCTTGCTGCATCTTTAACTTCACCAAAAATTGTGTGCTTGCGGTTTAGGTGTGGTGTTGGACCTACGGTAATAAAGAATTGTGAACCGTTTGTGTTTGGCCCTGAGTTAGCCATCGCAAGTAGGTATGGGCGATCGAATGAAAGTTCGCCATGGAACTCATCTTCAAACTTGTATCCGGGATCTCCGAAACCTTTACCCACTGGACATCCACCTTGGATCATAAATCCGCTAATGACGCGGTGAAAGATAAGACCGTCATAAAAGTTACCTGTCTTCTTCGCACCCGATGACATATCGGTGTATTCCTTGGTTCCTGTTGCAAGACCTACAAAGTTTGCGACTGTCTTTGGTGCTTGGTGTTCAAACATTTCGATAACAATGTCGCCGAGATTTGTATGAAGAGTTGCAGTTGTCATAATTGAAACCAATCTGAGATGGGATGATGAGAGCGCTTAGATTACACGAGAATGAAGCGGTACAAGACTTAAGGATTGCACCAGGAACAACGGCTGGGATCAATGCTTGTTGCGATTGGATCACCCTCGGCAGTAAAAGTGCAGGAAATACAGCCATATACATAAGCTCTGGTGGCATCGCTCTCTTCACCACAATCAGTACACGGTAAGCCTCGAACAGAGGATGTAATTCCCCAACCAGGGGATTCACATTGTGGGCATAGTGATTTGATTCGCATCGCTAACTCGTCAAATGCTTTTTTGATGTTCGCCGCGCGCGATGGAGATGCGTGGGCACGCAGATCACTTTCTATAACAACTTTCGTTGCGCCATTCTCTTTAGCTTCCCGAAGTATGTTCATTAAATCTGATTTATTAGAAATGCCTTTAGCTAGCGCAACAACACCAAAATCTAAGCTTTTAACAATGAGTTGATGGTGTGGAAAGTCTGCCTTTATCAGGAAGGTCTCTAAATCATCGCCGTCTTTGTACTCATGGGTGCAGGCAGAGATTTCAAAAGAACGGTAGGTGTGAGAGATAATTACATCATTTACGGAATCTACAAAAACAACATACTCAATATCTGAATTGATAAATGGAACTGTGGGATCAGCTCCGATTGTCCCCTCGGAAGCTAATGCGTACGAGTGGCCAGAAAGAGATAGACCGAGTTTTGCTTTAGCAATTGCGGTTTCTTTTGGGGAGAGTTTTCTTTCGATATCGCCTGAAAAGGTTCCGAATTGATCGGTATCTATCGCCAACTCTTGCACATGCATATCCAAGTGTTCTCTAAACGCCTGCTCGGCGAGAACTCCCTTACTGTGCAGGGTTGGTAGAACTACCGTTGCGCCGCGATATGAGTGAAGGATTGACATCGTTACTCAGAGAAAATATTGAGAAGTTCTCCGATCGAGTGATCGGCCTCTCCTGGGTGTCTGAACTTCTTCTTGGGATTCACTTTGTATCGGTTTCTTCTACCGATTCTCTCTACCGAGATATATCCGTCTTCCTCTAGATCTGAAATTATCGAGAGAGTGCTTCGCTCGGTAATACCAATTAAGGATGCGAGCTCTGTGACTTTAAGGTCTGGATTTCGTGAGATTTGGATCAAAGCATGTCCATGGTTAGAGAGAAAGGTCCAACCGTTGGAGGTTTTCTGCGACATGCCGCCAGTATACATGTAATTTGATACATGCAATATTTATCATGTATTATATGTCTATGAGCGCGTGGTCGATCGCAGAAGCAAACCTGACTTCAGTCAGTGTTTTGGCTTTTATATTCGGATTTATCGCCTCCCGAACCAAGAGCAACTTGAAGCTACCGGATTCGATCTATCAGTTCATCTCAATCTATCTGCTCTTTGGAATCGGACTTAAGGGTGGGCACTCACTTAAATCTGTGGGGCTCACAGAAATTCTTACACCTGGGTTAGTCACACTTGCTTGCGGTGTTGTGATCCCGGCCCTCGCCTTCTTTCTCTTGCGTCTTATCCGCACACT
>JAIXYD010000120.1 GCA_027490415.1 Streptomycetaceae bacterium | reverse complement strand
GCTCGCGAAACCACCCTGCGCAGCGGAGCTACGGCAAGTCGTATTGCCCAATTAACGGTGGTTGACTGTCTCTGCGTCTCCCTAGCGCAGAGAAACTGGAGCGGCACAAAAGTCGCTCTAGATGAATCTAGAGCGGCAGTGGGGCGTCGTTCTGGAAAGAAGTTGAGCGAAGTTGAAAAACCTCGTTCACGACCAACATCCCGCTCTCGAGGAGGAAAATAAGTGAAAATCTCACAACGCCGCAAACGCGGTTTGGTAGCTGTAGCAGTCGCTGCGTCAGTAATTGCTGGCCCAGTTATCGCTTCAATGCCTGCACAAGCAGCAACAGAACTTACATTCTGGAGCTGGCGCACAGAAGATAAGGCTTTCTATGAAGATCAGATGGCTATCTTCAAAGAGAAGACCGGTATCACAGTTAAGTTCACACCATATGTAAACACTGAATACAACGCGATCTTGTCTACAGCTCTCACAGCTGGAAGCGGTCCAGATGTTATGCAGATTCGCCCATACGGCGGAATGTCTACTCTTTCAGATGCAGGTAACTTCCTTGCTCTAACAACAAAGGATGTTCCAGCTCTTGCAAAGATGTCTCCAGGAACCCTTGCTGGTGTTCAGGGTTACACAGTGAAGAAGCAGTTCGGTCTTCCATACGCAACTTCTGTTATCGGAGTTATGTACAACCCAGATCTACTTAAGCAGGCTGGAGTTAGAGCACTTCCTTCAACATACGAATCATTCGTTCGTGTTCTTGCCCAGATCAAGTCCAAGGGAATCATTCCACTAGGTAACGCAACAGGAAATGCACCAAGTCTTGAGCAGATGTGGGCAGCAGTTGGCCCAACATTCTATGGCGGTACACCATTCTTTAACGATGTTGTTAAGGGAACCCGTACCTTCACAGACAAGAACTTCGTTGCATCATTGCAGGCGGTAAAGGATCTTGTTCCTTACATGCCAGCAAATCCAGCAGGCGTTGATTACAACACTGCACGTGGACTTTTCGCTAACGAAAAGGCTGCCTTCTACATCGGTGGAAACTATGAAATCTCATACTTCCGCTCACTCAACCCATCACTTAACGTGGCATGGATGCCAGCACCAGCTGCTGCTCCAGGTGCAAAGCGTTATGTAACAACATGGGCAGATGGTGGTTTTGGAATCAACGCCAAGACCAAGGCAAAGCCAGAAGCAATCAAGCTTCTTAACTTCCTTGCGAGCAAGGAATTCAACCAGGCAGCAGCAGATCAGCTTGGTTGGATCCCAACAGCTCCATACATCAAGATCACAGATCCTGCGATCTCTAAGATGCAGAAGTCTCTAGCATCACAAGGCACACCATTCTTGACTGTTGTTGGATTCCGTTTCGGAACTCCTACAAGCTCAGTCATCATGCAACCTGGATTCCAGAAGCTCACTGCAGGCACAACAACAGCTGCAGAACTTGCTAAGGATGTCCAAGCGGCAGTTTCTTCTTGGTATGCACCACAAAAGGGTAAGTCCTAAGAAATAAAGGTCGGGTGCGGAGAGAAATCTCCGCACCCGATTTTTCTTGCTTTATCAGAGCTATGCGAGAAGAGGAATCCGAGTGAAACTGAGCGGCATTAAACGAGAGCAACGTAAATTTCGTTGGCTCTTGCTCTCTCCTGGCTTACTAATAATTATTATCTTTACCAGCATTCCTGCGCTGACGACGTTGAGTTACGCCTTCTTTGAATGGAAGGGTTTTGTTAGAGGTTCCTGGGCGGGATTTGAAAACTTTAATCGCCTCTTCTCATTCCCATTCAGAGATCAATTCCTCATGGCATTTCGCCACAATACTTTGGTCTTTATTGCAATCATGGTTTTGCAGACTTCTTTTGGTCTGCTCATTGCCTACGCACTCTTTAACTTAACCCGAGGACAAAGATTCTTTAGAACTGTAACTTTCTTACCCGTCATCTTCTCGCTGGTGATCGTGGGTTACATGTGGCAGATTCTGCTCGATCCATACTATGGACCAATCAATTTAATAGTGAATGAACTTGGGCAGCCAACATGGGCGCGGGCCTGGTTGGGCGATACCGCCACAGCACTTCCTACCCTCGTCTTCATCAATCTCTGGCGCTGGGTGGGATTCCCGGCAATTATCTTCTTGGCAGGACTTAACGCCATCAGTACTGATTACATCGAAGCGGCCCGAATTGATGGAGCTTCGGAAGGGAAGATCTTTAGAAAAATTCTCTTCCCGCTTCTCGCTCCGTCCATGACCATCATTACCGTTCTTACATTTATCGGCGCATTTGAATGGTTTGATCTGCCATACATTTTGGGTGGATCTAACGGTTCACCGGCAGGTGCCACAGACACCTTAGCGCTGATGTTCTACAGACTTTCATTTGGTTCAGTCGATTCTGGTGCTAACGAAGTTGGCGTCGGTTCAGCTCTTGGTGTAATTATTTTCACCGTCGTAGGAGTCGGCGCAGCAGTCGGAACCAAGTTACTGCGTCGCAGAGAGGTGGAGATGTAAATGAAAATCTTCATGTCAAAGACTTTTTTCCGCGGGGTATTGATTTTCAACTCTGCAATAATTTTGATTCCTGTTTTCTTTCTACTGAACTCGAGTCTTCGTGAGACCAGTGATTTTGCGCGAACCCCTCTCAAACTTGCAACAGATCCTGCATGGGGCAATTTCGCAGCAGTCTGGCAGGACGGTAACTTTGCAACGTACTTGAAGAACTCAGTGATTGTTACAGGTGGTTCACTTGTTCTGATCTTGCTCTGCGCACTCGGTGCAGGTTTTGTTCTTGGACGTTATGACTTCCGTGGCCACAGTTTGATTATGGCCTTTGTTCTATCTGGCATGTTGGTTCCTGCAAAACTTATGATCCTTCCACTCTTTATTCAGCTGAAGTGGATGCATCTTCTCAACTCTCATCTAGGTCTGATATTGGTTTATGCCGCTGGTGCATTGCCTGCTGCGATATTTATTATGAGTGGCTTCTTCAGATCACTTCCTGCAGATTTAGATAACGCCGCACGTATTGATGGCGCATCTGAATTCCAACTCTTGCGTCGCGTTCTAACACCACTAGTCCGACCAGGTTTGGCGATTGTTGCAATTTACTCAGCTATTCCAATTTGGAATGACTTCTTCCTGCCTCTTGTCTTCCTTCAAGATCCTGAGAAGAAGACGATAATGCAAGGTTTGACCATGTTCTTTGGCCAGTACTCATCGCAATGGGGAGTCCTCTTTGCAGGCTTAACTTTGGCTGCCCTTCCGTTAATCGTTCTCTATCTGATTCTCTCTGAGCAATTCATTAAGGGGCTTACAGCCGGCGCTGTGAAAGGCTAGGCACATGGCTTTTCTGGGAA
This sequence comes from Streptomycetaceae bacterium, assembly GCA_027490415.1. GTDB lineage: Bacteria > Actinomycetota > Actinomycetes > Nanopelagicales > Nanopelagicaceae > Planktophila. Next base: position 2,755 of record JAIXYD010000120.1, on the reverse strand, counting down.
TTGATGCAGGCGCATCTTCGGCGAAATGGGCGCTAGCAGATCAGAGCGGAATCCTGGTTACAGGAGTTGCTGGTCCTATCGATGGACACATCACTCGCACTGAGTCACGCGATCGAATGCAGCAAACCCTTGCGCAGATAAAGTTCGAATGTTCGCAGAATATTGATCGAGTCGTTATTGGAGTTACTGGAGTTGCAGAAACTCCAACAGAGCGAGCTGAAACCATCAAGATTATTTCTGAGATATTTACCGGCTCCACGATTGACCTACTGAGTGATATTCACTTGGCATATCGCGTTCACTTTCCATCTGAGGCGGGAATCTTGCTCTATGCAGGAACCGGTGCGGTGGCGTGCACTCAAATCAATGGCGAACTCAAACGCGTAGGTGGATGGGGCTATCTTCTCGGTGATGAGGGTGCAGGGTATTGGATTGGCCGCGCTGCACTTCGAGCGCTTTTGGTTTACGTTGATAAAGATCAGGTACCTCCGACTGGATCACTCGAGGCAGCTGTGGCGGATGCGATTAACGGTCGAACTTGGGGAGATGTGAAGAATTTTGCATATGGAAATAACCGCAGCGAGATCGCTGCCCTTGCGCGAATTGTTTTTCTTCATGCCGGACAGAATTCTGCAGATGAAATTTTGGTTGAAGCAGCAGATCATTTGATTGCGCTGACAAAGCGCGTTGATGAGATCACAGGTGATGCTTCACTTCCAATTATCTTTACTGGCGGCACTTCGCAAGGAGTGGGTCCACTTAATGATCGCCTTACCGAAAATTTCGGTAAGCGTTTATCGATTTCTGATCGCGATATTGCACAAGGAGCGGCGTTAATGGCTAAGGAAGCTTCTTCCCAGGGTTAAGAATTCCCTTTGGATCAAAGGCTTTCTTGATTGAACGCTGTAGTTCGATAACTGCAGGGGAGAGCTCTTGAGCTGCAAAGCTTTGCTTAATTGAACCGATTCCATGTTCACCTGAGGCAGTTCCTCCAAGGCTCTGAGCAATTTCAACGATCTCGCCAAAGGCTGCAATTGCACGTTTTTGAGCATCGAGATCACCATGATCATGAACGATTGTGGGGTGCATATTGCCATCACCAGCATGGCCAAATATTCCGATGGTGAGGTTGTACTTGGAAGCTAGACCTTCAACACGTTCTACGAGCTCTGCAATCTTTGAAATCGGGACTGCAACATCATCAAGAAGAGTTGCACCAAGTCTTTCCAGCGCTGGATAGGCAAGTTTACGTACTCGAATAAATTCAACTGCGTCAGCTGCTTCAGTAGATGCCGCTCCTTCGATCAATTCAAATTTCTCACAGAGGGCGAGTACTTCATCTGCTCGCTCTTGATCTTCATCGAGTTGCATCAAAAGTACAGACCCTGCGACTTCAAATCCCAGCGGATGCCACGCCTGGACCGCCTTCAAAGTCGTCTGATCAATGATCTCAAGCATCGATGGTTTAAATCTCAAAAGAGCTGCAGCTGCGGCTGCTGCATTTTTGATACTTGGAAAAGTTGCAATGATTGTTGCTGGGGTAGCAGGACGCACTGCTAGGCCAACAACGAGCTCTGTAATGATTCCTAGCGTTCCTTCAGAGCCGATCATTAAGCGAGTAAGGTCGAGAGTTGTTACAGCTTTCTTTGTTGCACTTCCAAGTTGAATGATCTGACCATCTGCCATCACAACGGTCAGAGCACGCACATGAGCAGATGTAACGCCATATTTCACGCAACACATACCGCCAGCATTTGTTGCGGCATTTCCGCCGATTGTTGACCAATCTCGGCTTGCAGGATCTGGAAGATAGGCAAGACCGTGTTCTTGTGCAGCTTTATCTAAATCTAAATTGACTACGCCAGCTTCAACGCGTGCGATGAGGTTGGTTGTATCGAGCTCAATGATCTTATTCATCTTCTCAAGTGAGATAACGAGCGAGGATGATGTTGCATTAGCGCCACCGGATAGTCCGCTTCCTGCCCCTCGCGCAACGACTGGAATGTTATGTGCATTGGCATAAGCCACAGCCTTAGAGACTTCCTCTGTAGATTTAGCGAGCAGCACAATCGCAGCAGCTTCATGGACAGCAAATGGAGCTTGATCTTTTGAATAAGAGAGAGTGATTTGCGAATCAGTAATTATCGAAGCGTTCTCGCCCAGTACCGCGCGTAAACCTGCTCCATGATCCATCTGGGAATTTTACCTTTAATCTAGTGATTCAGTGTTGTGGCAGTGAAAATCGTTGACCCTTTTGCTCAACAACTAAACCATCTTCCAGCAAGGTTAGAAGAGCTTTCTCCACTTGGGAGGGGACATCCCAGAGTTGCATGATCTCCTTCTTCCTCAGAGTCGGGTTATCTCGTAGCGCTTGCACAATGACCCCTCGACATTGTCGATCTGTTCCATGCCAGCTTTGAGTACGTTTTGGTTGGTGTGAAAGCGGGTAATCAAGACTTCTCCAGATGCATTGATCTGCCAACGGACATTGTCCGCACTTTGGATTCTTCGCTGTACAGATAAGTGCACCGAGCTCCATTGTTGCAGCAGCCCAGATGTGAGGATTCTTTGAGGGAATTAACTCTTCGCGTTTGACTCGTTCGGATTTTGTAGGAGCAGCCGTCGGAACTTCTACGCCATCGATGACACGAGCAAAGACTCTACGAATATTGATATCAAGGACAAGTGAGCGACCTTCGAATGCAAAGGCGATGATGGCTGCACTTGTGTAATCACCAATGCCAGGTAGTTCGCG
>JAIXYD010000024.1 GCA_027490415.1 Streptomycetaceae bacterium | reverse complement strand
GGAAGATCGTGAGTAAACCTCTTTGTTATCGCCAATGAAATGAGTGCAAGCAATACCGAAGCGATCGCCATTCTGATTGCGATAAATGTGAATGGTGGTGCATAGGGAATTCCGTATCGGATTCCGGTGAACCCAGTACTCCACAGAAGAACGAAAATGACTGGAGCGGTACGAGTTGTTATTAGCCCTCGCATAGGCTTTTAAGCTTAACGAGCGATTTAGCCATCCACTTGGGGTTACGGTTGAGTGAATCTGTCTTATAAACCCACCAACGTTGTGCCTTATTGCAGACAGATGCATCAAAAATTTCGGTGACCTGTGTACTTCCGTTACCGAGATCGACTAACTCGTACGACCAAGTCCATTTCATGAGGTGGCGCCAGGTGATCTTTCGATTTTCTTCGAAGGCAACAACCTCATTTGTAATGCGGTACGGAACTTTAATCTTCATCGACATGCCAAACCTTGCGCCGAGAGATAATCGATCTGGGCCAGATACAGCCTTATTAATTGTCGAAGAACCATCGAAGAGAGCGTGCGCCTTGGGGTCAGCGAGAATGTCAAAGATTTTTGACGATGGTGCTTGGATAACTATTCGGGCTGCTGCGGTATCTGGGAAATCTACATCGAGGATCTCAGCACGCACCTGCATTCTCTAATCCTTTAGTGGTGAGAAGTCATTGATGGATCATCGAGAGGCTTTTCATACTCCGTTACCCAGCCAATAACGCTGATCACCAGAGCAGCAAGTGCAATTACGGTAAGCCACCAACCGATAATCAATCCAAAGCCCATTGCAATCGCACTAGCGGCTACTGGAAGCGGCCACCATGAGTGCGGACTGTAGAAACCTAATTCACCAGCGCCGTCAGCAATTTCTGCATTGAGATTATCGGCCGGCATCACAGTGCCGATGCGCTTTTGTGTAAACCAGACGTAAAAACCAACCATTCCAGCAAGGCAAGCTGAGAGAAGCATTCCTGCAATTCCGACAGGTTCTCCGCCGACATACCAATAAATAATCGTCATGATGACGTAGAAGACGCTCAGGCCGACAAAGAGCTGCCAATTAACCTTCATGCTTATTGTCCTTCATGCTTAGTGTCCTTCAGTCTTGATATGTGGGTGATGAAGATCAAATGCTGGGCGCTCTGAACGAATGCGTGGCATTGAAAGGAAGTTGTGGCGTGGTGGAGGGCATGAAGTTGCCCATTCAAGTGAAGCGCCATAACCCCAAGGATCGTCAACCTCAACCTTAGGACTCTTACGAGTGATCCATACGTTAATTGCAAATGGAATCATGGATAGCGCGAGCAGGAATGATCCGATGGTCGAGATCATATTCATGCCTGTAAATCCATCTGTTGCGAGGTAATCGGCGTAACGACGAGGGAATCCCTTGATACCAAGCCAATGCTGAATCAAGAATGTAATGTGGAAACCGAAGAAGAGTGTCCAGAAGTGAATCTTTCCTAGACGCTCGTTGAGCATCTTGCCTGTCATCTTTGGCCACCAGAAATAGAAACCAGCAAACATTGCAAAGACCACTGTTCCAAAGAGCACGTAGTGGAAGTGTGCAACCACAAAGTAAGAAGCAGATACTGCGAAATCAAGTGGAGGTGAAGCCAAGATGATTCCGGTGATTCCACCGAATAAGAAGGTAACCAAGAAGCCCATTACCCAAAGCATTGGCGTTTCGAAGGTGACATGGCCGCGCCACATTGTGCCGATCCAGTTAAAGAATTTCACACCCGTTGGAACACCAATCAAGAATGTCATAAATGAGAAGAACGGTAAGAGAACCTGACCGCTGGCAAACATGTGGTGAGCCCAGACAGCTACTGAGAGTGCAGAGATTGCAATCGTTGCAGCGATCAAACCTTTATATCCGAAGATCGGCTTACGACTAAAGACAGGCAAAATTTCAGTTGCGATACCAAAGAATGGCAGAGCCAAGATATACACCTCTGGGTGACCGAAGAACCAGAAGAGGTGTTGCCAGAGCATCGCTCCACCATTTGCCGGATCAAAAATATGCGATCCATATATTCGATCTGATTCAAGTGCGAGCAAAGCTGCAGCAAGTGGTGGGAATGCAAGAAGTACAAGAATCGAAGTAAGAAGAACGTTCCAAGAGAAAATAGACATGCGGAACATAGTCATTCCAGGTGCACGCATTGTGAAGATAGTTGTAATGAAGTTAACGCCACCAAGAATTGTTCCGAGGCCGCTGATTGCCAAACCGACAACCCACAGATCTCCACCGATACCAGGTGAGTATGTTGAGTTAGCTAGTGGCGCGTAAGCAGTCCATCCGAATGAAGCCGCTCCGCCCGGAGCAAGGAATCCAGAGAACGCCATGATGCTGCCAAAGAGAAATAGCCAATAGGACAACATGTTCAATCGTGGGAATGCCACATCTGCGGCACCGATTTGAAGCGGCATAATCACATTTGCGAAACCGACAAACAGAGGTGTTGCAAACATCAACAACATAATCGTGCCGTGCATTGTAAATACTTGGTTGTACTGCTCATTGGAGATGAACTGCATACCGGGGCGTGTGAGCTCTAGTCGAAGAATGAGAGCGAGGACTCCACCGATGAGGAACCACGCAAACGAGGTAAACAAATAGAGATAGCCGATTGTTTTATGGTCTGTTGAGGTTATCCACTTAACAAAGTTCTTACCTTTAGAGGCCGGTGCAATTCCTGGCGCCGCAGCAATTGTTGGTCGCTCTGCATACGTTGTCATGCTGTGCTCGCCTTCAAGGTCTCTAGGTACTGCTCATAATCAGCTTGAGATACAACTTTCAAAGTAAAGAGCATTTGTGCATGGCTTCGACCACAGAGGATGTTGCAACGCCCTGGGTATTCACCAATTTTATTGGCAGTAAATTCAAGATTATTTGTCACTCCTGGGAGATTTTGAATCTGAATCATGAATGCCGGAATCCAAAAACCGTGCACAACATCACTTGCGGTAATTGTGTAACGAACTCGCTCACCGACAGGCACAACGAGAGTAGGTGCTTTCTCTGGGGTGCCGGTAACGATGGCCTTCTCCCCCGCCTCTGGATAACCGAACTGCCATGACCACTGAATTGCATTAACTGTAATTTCTCGTGTGACAGTTGGAGATTCTTCAATGATTTCGTTCTGCTTTACCGCTGTGAAGTAGAACATCACCGCGATGATGATGAAAGGAATAACTGTGTAGACAATTTCAACCGGAACGTTGTACTGAGTCTGCTTTGGAAATTCACCTTTAGATGCTTTTGCACGGTGAAATACGGCTGGCCACAAAATCAACACCAGCGTAATGACTCCTACGACACCGCCTGCAATCCATGCGCCCTGCCATAGCGAGAGCGAAATGTCATTGATGCTTGAAACACCTTCTGGAAAACCAAGACCAGAAACATTTGAACAACCACTCAGAGCCAAAACCATCGGAATGATGACAAGCCCCAACCGGAGTGAGCGCTGTGTGCGCGATTTTCTCGTTGGCGACGACATAGGGCAAGGATAGAGGCTCGAGCAGAAGTTAGGAGCCGGTGCTAGTAGCCTTCGTCGGGTGGTTCCCATCACAGGTAATTTCGCTTCAGAGACTCCCGTCTCAAAGGTCGTCTCGACGGCGATAAGTGCTGCCTTCGAAGCGGGATGGGCAGATCCAAAGAAGTTATCCCAGGCCGCCCAACGGGCCAAAATTCTGCAGAACCAGGCTTTGGAGGCCCTCTCTTCTGGATTGGGTATCCGAGTAGATCAGATCGAGATTGTCGGTGAATCCGAACTTGCGACCTACCTCTGCATTGCAGGTTTCCTAGAACCCGAAAAGCAGTTAGCAGTTGGTGAAATTGATAGAGGCAAGATTCGAGCCTTCACTCGCACTCATTTAAACCACTCAATGATTCCAGTGGATGCACATGGATATCTTGATGGCGGGAAGATTCCAGCCGATTCACTTCTGACCCTGCAAGTTGCCAATGGCGAGACAGGGATTCGACAAGATTTAGAAAAGCTTGCCGCAAGAGCACGGATAATTGTTCTCGATGCTACGTATTCAGGAACGCGCATTCCGTTAGGTGATCGATGGGATGGCGCAATTTTCTCCGCCAACGCATGGGGTGGTCCTTCCGGAATTTCGGTGATGGCCATTTCAAATCCATCGCAGTGGCGTTATCCGCTACCTCATATTGCTCCCATCCGAACGCCAGGTGGATATTCACTTCCCCTCTTGCTCGGTGCAGCTGTTGCTATGGAAAACTTCAGCGAAGATCCACAGCGAATTGATGCACTTAATCTTTATCTTCGCCAAAAAATAGCAGCACTGATTCCATCCGCAATTGTTGTTGGCGATACCAGTGCAAAGCTTTCGAATTTTCAAACGATCGTGATTCCTGGAACCGTGAGTGAAATGCTCGTAAGAGAACTAGAGGCCAGTGCATTCTCTGTCGATGCTGGCTCTGCCTGCTCTCCTGCAGATTTAGTGCCCAGCCATGTACTAGCAGCGATGGGACTACCGACTGAGGGTTCTTTGAGATTAACTCTGCGCCAAGAACATACAGAGGCAGATATTGATGCGCTGGTACATGCTTTAGTTGAAGTGTGCCGCAACTTCTGATCTAGCAGCAGCACCGTAGGCGACTTCGAAGCGATCTAGAAACTCTGTCGGCGTAAACGTGTACTCCTGGGTTCCCATCGTCTCAATCACATACGTTGCAAGCAGAGAGCCAAGCTGTGCG
>JAIXYD010000021.1 GCA_027490415.1 Streptomycetaceae bacterium | reverse complement strand
GCTGTTCATGCCGATGCAGTGATCGCCTTTGAAGAGTTGACGACGCCATCACAGCTAGATCATTTAGAGGCCACAAGCGTTGGAGCTTCACACGATTCATATCTTTATAAAGGAAAGCACTGGGCGCTTGCCATTGACACGGCAGCACAAGTAAGTGCTTTCCGACCTGACAAAGCAGAGCGATCACCAGTTTTTTGGTATGAAGTCTTTGAACTGGCAAAGAAGAAAGAGTTGCTCTGGGCTCACAAACCTGTTGATGCATTTAGTACCTTCGCAACTCTGATGGCTCAAAAAGGCCGGCCGCTACAAGGAAGTGTTGCCTACATTGATCAAGAGATGGCCTTAGAAGTTCTGGAGTTTATGGTCGAACTAGCAACGCTGGTTCCGGATTTTTGTGCCTCAAGCAATCCCATTGAAATCGCCGAAGTTCTTAGCGGCACTGATGACTTTGCCTACGGCATTTGTATGTATGGATATAGCAATTACTCACGCGAAGGTTTCCGCAAAAATATCTTGATCTACGACGATCTGCCTTCATTTGATGGTCGCGCCACCGGTTCACAATTAGGCGGAGCAGGTATTGCTGTTTCCACCCGGAGTGAGAACCCTAAGGCTGCTGCGGAGGCAGCACTTCTACTTTCTATGCCCGAGATTCAAGCAACGACGTATGGCCTTGGTGGGGGACAGCCAGGCAATCTCATCGCTTGGAAAGATAATTTACTTAATGGTGTGAGCCATAACTTTTTTAGAAATACTTTGCGCACACTTGAAAATGCTTGGGTTCGCCCCCGCGTTCTAGGGTGGCCAGATGTTCAATTCCAGAGTTCGCTAGTAATTCACAAATGTTTAGTCGAAAAGAAGGTTACGAAAAAAGATGTCGAAGAGATCGCATCTATGTATCAGAAACATGTGAAGGAATAGTCGATGCAACAACTCTTTGATCAGTACATCCTTGAGTCCTCGCGAACCAGTACTGGGCGCACGATTACTGAGGCCGACATTGTTTTGCATGCGGGACAGACAGGTGATTTCTACCCACATCATATGGATGCCGAATGGTGCAAGACGCAAGAATTTGGACAACGAGTGGCACATGGCACTCTCATTCTTTCAGTCGCCGTAGGAATGCTTGCGGGAGAGATTAATGAGGCGGCATTTAGTTATGGGTATGACCGAGTTCGCTTTATCGGGCCAGTTTTTATTGGCGACACAATTACCTCGAAGGCAACCATCGTGGCTAAGAAAGATCACGCAAAGAAGCCAGATGAGTACGGAATAGTGGATGAGCAAGTCACCGTGATAAATCAACGTGGTGAGACAGTAATTGCATTTATTCACGTCTACATGGTGAGGAAGAAATAATGCCTTGGAATCTAGACCCCCGCGTTCGTAGCGCAATGATCTCTGACTCCTTGGATGTTGTTGGTGTTCGCAATAACGCTATGGATGTTCGCGTAAGAGCGCTGCGTCCAGGAATGAGGGCAGTTGGTCTTGCTGCCACCGTGAAATTTGTGCCAGATAGTCACTATGACTTGAAAGATCCATACGGTGCTGGAATAGATTTCCTCGATACCTTGCAAGCAGGTGAGATCGCAGTTGTCAGCACCGGTGGAGAATGCCTTTCAGCTTTTTGGGGGGAACTGTTTTCCGCAGCAGCAAAAGGTCGTGGCGCTACAGGTGTTGTGGCAGATGGCCCATTGCGCGATACCGAACAAGTTGTTGGTTTAGATTTTCCGGCATTTGGCCAAGGATCTCGTCCATACGATTACAAAGGACGTATGTGCATAGAGGCAATCCGTATTCCCGTGATCTGCGGTGGCGTTGAAGTGCACCCAGGTGATGGTGTAATTGCAGATAGCGATGGCATCGTTGTCGTTCCTGCCGAACACTTAGCCAAGGTCAGCGAACTCGCTAATGCTCGTGCTGCAACAGAGAAGACAGTGTTAAAGGATTTATTGTCAGGTAAAAGCGTACGAGAGGTATGGGACGCCTACGGCGTTCTGTAAGAAAAGGAGAGCACCATGGCAAGAGAACTCATCGATACACATCAGCACCTTTGGGTAATGAGTGAGCGTGCATATAGCTGGATTGAGCCAGCTTATGGTCCACTCTATGACGACTTCACACCTGAACGACTGGCTCCAGAAATTCCAGCTTCCGGCGTAACCAGCTCTGTATTGGTACAGGCTGCCGATACCTACGATGACACGTTCTATATGCTCGATGTCGCTGCTCACTCAGATTTTGTTCAAGGCGTCGTTGGTTGGGTTCCATTCGAACGCCCAAATGAATCTCGCACTGCTCTCGAGACACTTGCCAAGAACAAATATTTCAAAGGTGTTCGAAATCTGACTCACGATTATTCCAATCCAAAGTATGAATCCGATGATGCCTGGATTACCCGCCCTGCAGTTTTGGAAACTTTGGCTCACGTGGAGAAAATGGGACTAAGTTTTGATTATGTCTCAATCAAGCCAGAGCACACTAAAAACATTGTCACTTTAGCTAAGAAGTTTCCTCATCTAAAGATTGTCGTCGATCACTTCGCCAAGCCACCCATTGCAGCAAAAGAGATGGAACCATGGGCATCATCTATGGCTGAGATTGCAGCGTTTCCAAATGTTTACGCAAAGCTCTCAGGTCTAAATACTGCATCCGATCTTGCAAACTGGAGTGTTGCTGATTGGCAGCCGTATGTTGATTTCATGGTCAAGACCTACGGTGCAAATCGCGTGATGATGGGCGGAGATTGGCCAGTAATCGTGCTTGGAAATACTTATGTTGAGATTTGGAAGGCCCAGGTCGAAGTCATAAGCGGCTATAGCGATGAAGATCAGGACTGGATTACACATAAGACTGCAAAGGCTTTCTACAACCTCTAAAGAATTTTCAACCGAAAGGAAAAATCATGCAACGGTATGCATCAGTGATCGGAATGCCTTACGAAAATCGTGAGGAGTATGAGCGTTTACACGCAGCAGTGTGGCCTGAAGTATTGGCAAAGATCGCTGAAGTAAATATTCAAAACTATTCCATCTATCGTTACGGCGAACTTCTTTTCTCTTACTTCGAGTATGTAGGTAATGATTTCGATGCCGATATGGCAAAGATGGCCGCTGATCCAAAGACTCAAGAGTGGTGGGATGTCTGCATGCCGTTACAGCGTCCGGTAAGTGATCGTGCCGAAGGCGAATGGTGGGCTTCAATTCCCGAGGTATTCCATGTCGACTAGTTCGCTAGATCGATCGCAATTACCTCTTAACGGGATTCTTGTCCTCGATTTCTCACAATTCCTTGCCGGTCCAGTTTCGGCTATGCGTCTTGCAGATCTCGGAGCTCGAGTGATAAAGATTGAACGCCCGGGTACTGGAGATATCGGACGCACACTTGCATTTGCTGGATTGGAAAAAGATGGAGATACGCTCTCTTTTCACATCATGAACCGAAACAAGGAGAGTTTTGCCGCAGACCTCAAGAATTCAGATAGCTTGAAGGAAGTCTGGGAGTTAGTAAAAAAAGCTGAT
>JAIXYD010000051.1 GCA_027490415.1 Streptomycetaceae bacterium | reverse complement strand
TCTTTAGTGATCAATCCACGTGCACATGCGCCGACTGCTTCGAAGGCGTCAATGATTGTGACATCTTTTCCATCTACTTGACCTGGAAGTGTTGAACCGGCGTACACAAATACAGATGCGACATCAAGTCGAGCTGCAGCCATCATCATTCCAGGCAGTGACTTATCGCAACCTGCAAAAGTCACCATTCCATCAAAACGTTCTGCATTCATTACTGTCTCAACCGAGTCAGCAATAATTTCGCGAGAAACTAGCGAGAAGTGCATTCCTTCGTGACCCATAGAAATACCATCGGAGACCGAGATAGTTCCGAACTGCATTGGGAATCCACCTGCTGCGATAACGCCTTCTTTTGAAGCTTTTGCTAGACGATCAAGAGAGAGGTTGCATGGGGTGATTTCATTCCACGAAGATGCAATTCCGATCTGTGGCTTTACCCAATCTTCATCACCCATACCAACTGCACGTAACATTCCACGTGCAGGAGCACGCTCTAAACCATCAGTGACAACACCAGAGCGCGGCTTCATCTTCGACATGAGATAATTCTAGCCTCAAACCAATACAAGTTTTATCTTTTGAAGGAGTGCCTTTCTGTGTCAAAATCACAATCGACGGAAAACCTTGCAGGCTTAGATCCAACGAGATGGCGCACGCTATTCGTCGTTGCCACCGCACAATTAATGATTGTTCTCGATAGCTCGATTATGAACATCGCAATTCCAAGCGCGAAACTTGATCTTGGAATCTCCGATGCCAACCAGCATTGGGTGATCACCGCCTACACCCTGGCCTTTGGTTCACTCCTCCTTCTCGGTGGGCGAATCGGTGATTACATGGGCCGCCGAAAGATTTTTCTAATCGGTCTCATTGGATTTGCAGCTGCATCAGCTCTCGGTGGAATTGCCTCAAACCAAGGATTGCTCTTTGCATCTCGTGCTTTGCAAGGCGTTTTTGGAGCGCTCCTTGCTCCGGCTGCACTGTCAATCATTTCCGTGACTTTCACCGTACCGAAAGAACGCGCAAAAGCTTTCGGCGTCATTGGTGCAATTTCTGGTGGTGGCGCAGCTATCGGACTCATTCTTGGTGGCGCTCTTACTGAATTCTTCTCATGGCGTTGGTGCCTTGGAGTCAACACACCTATCGCAATTTTGGTTGCAGTTCTTGCGATTAAGTTTGTGAAGGAATCAAAGGCACCTGGAGATAACACATACGACATTCCAGGTGTTGTAACAGCTACCGCTGGTCTTTTCTCACTTACTTACGGATTTAATGAAGCGGCCCTCAAGGGTTGGTCGGATCCTCTGACAATCACCTTCCTTATCGTTGCAGTTGTTCTCTTGAGCATCTTTGTTGCAATCGAAATGCGCGTTAAGAATCCATTGATGCCACTGCGCGTTGTCACTGAACGCAATCGTGGAGGTTCATACCTCGGCTCGCTAGTTGTCGGTGCTGGATTATTCTCAATGTTCTTATTTCTTGGCTTATACCTCCAGGTGATTCTGGGTTACAGCCCACTGAGATCCGGCTTTGCATTCTTGCCATTTACTGCCGGAATTATTGTCTTTGCTGGAATTGCATCGACGCTGCTTCCTAAGGTTGGACCAAAGCCATTAATGGTTCCAGGTTTGCTTGCCGCCAGCGTTGGTCTCTTGATGTTAACTCAGATAACTCCTGAAACTTCATACGTCACGCATGTGCTTCCATCACTACTGATCATGTCAAGCGGAATGGCTCTGGTCTTCATTCCGCTCACATCGACCTCGCTCCACGCTGTCTCAAACCATGACACTGGTGTAGCGAGTGCAATGGTGAATACAAGTCAGCAAATCGGTGGATCACTTGGTACTGCTCTTCTAAACACTGTTGCAGCCACTGCGACGACAACATTTGCAGTAGCAAATACTCAACTTGGCGAAAAGGTTATGCCGTACGCCATGACGCATGGCTTCACTGTTGCATTTAAGTTCAGTGCAGCGCTTCTCTTTGTAGGCGCAATTGTGCTCTTCTTCTTCATTAACGTTGGAAAAGAGTCACTAGTGGAGACTGAAGGTGCCGGCTTTCACTAGTTTGTAGGTTTAACTAAAAACTATTGACCCAAGTGGCCAAGTAGAAGCTCACGTACGCGTGCAGCATCTGCTTGGCCCTTTGTCTCTTTCATGACCGCACCAATCAAGGCGCCAGCTGCCGGAATGTGACCGTCGCGAACTTTCTGCGCGGTCTCTGGCTGATCATTACAAACCTTCTCTATCGCTGCCATAAGTGCGCCGTCATCGTTAACAACCTTGATTCCTCGCTTAGCAACAACTTCCGCAGGTGAGCCCTCCCCTGCAATTACTCCTTCAACAACTTGGCGAGCAAGTTTGTCTGTGAGTTCACCTTTATTTACAAGTGCAACGATCTCAGCGACATCAGCAGGTGTAATCGAAAGTTCAGTAACTGCAACTTCTTTGTCATTTGCAATACGTGAGATTTCACCGAGCCACCACGAACGCGCCTTAGTTGGATCTGCACCAAGCAGGACTGTGGCTTCAACTATATCCAAGACGTCAGCATTAACCATCGCTGACATTTCTTTGTCGGGGACGTTCCACTCTTCCTTCAAACGCTTACGTCGAAGTGATGGTCGCTCAGGAAGTGCCGCACGTAGCTCTTCAATCCATGCCGCATCCGGTGCCACTGGAACCAAATCTGG
>JAIXYD010000207.1 GCA_027490415.1 Streptomycetaceae bacterium | reverse complement strand
TATGCTTCTGAAGGAGCTTGATCGTGCACTCTCTTTGTAGTGGTGCTATCAACCTCAGCGTTCTCGTTATTCATATCTTTAGTCTACCGAGATCAATCTGAAATTGAAGTCCCTTCACGAAGCCACTTTGCCCTCGTATACTTACCAAATGCGCAGCGCTGATTGGTTTTCAGGAAATACAAAGGATTCATATATTCATCGCGCATGGATGCGCCGCGGAAATCCAGACTCAGCCTTTACAGGCACTCGCCCGCAGATTGCAATTTTAAATACAGCATCTGATCTCACCCCATGCAATATGCACCTTGATGAAGTTGCACAAAGTGTAAAAAATGGAATTTGGGAAGCTGGCGGTGTTCCACACAATCTTCCTATGCTCTCTCTCGGTGAAACAAATCTTCGCCCCACAGCAATGTTGTGGCGCAATTTAGCTGCGATGGCGGCCGAAGAAATGATCCGCGGAAATCCAATTGATGGAGTTGTTCTCTTAGGTGGTTGCGATAAAACAATTCCATCTCTTCTGATGGGAGCTACGTCGGTAAATCTTCCAACAATTATTGTTCCAGGCGGACCAATGCTCAATGGAACCTTTAAGGGAAGATTATTGGGTTGTGGCACCGATGTCTGGCGCTTTAGCGCAGATGTTCGTTCAGGAAAGATGAGCGAAGAAGATTTCAACGCATCCGAGCGTTCCATGATTCGTAGTAAAGGTCATTGCAACACAATGGGGACAGCATCGACAATGGGTTGCATCGCAGAAGCGCTGGGAATGACACTTCCAGGATTAGCTGGCACACCTGCTGCCGATAGTCGCTTACTTCAAGCAAGTCATGACTCAGGTCGTCGAATTGTGGAGATGGTCAAGGAAGATCTCAAGCCACAAGACATTCTCACCTTTGCAGCATTTACCAATGCAATCGTGGCACTTGGTGCAATTGGTGGCTCAACAAATGCTGTTGTTCATTTACTTGCAATTGCAGGGCGAGCAGGAGTCGCGCTCACACTTGATGATTTTGATCGTATTGGCTCACGCATTCCATTGCTGGTGAATTTACAACCAGCCGGGGAACACCTCATGGAAGACCTTTTCCGTGCAGGTGGTTTGCGTGCCGTGTTAAAAGAAGTTGAAAAACATCTCGATCGCAGCGCAATCAACGTAACCGGAAAGCCATTAGTTGAAAGCCTTAAGGGTGCAGAGATTTATGATTCAACGGTAATTGCAACATATGAAAAGCCACTTCAACCCGAAGCTGGCATTGCAGTCTTACGCGGGAATATCGCACCTGACGGCGCCGTGATTAAACCTGCTGCAGCAAGTGCTGATCTACTGATTCATACCGGTCCAGCCGTTGTCTTTGAAAGTATTGAAGACTTTCATGCACGCATTGATGATCCTGATCTAGAAGTTGATGAAAATAGCGTCTTGGTCTTACGTGGATGCGGGCCAAAGGGATATCCCGGAATGCCTGAAGTTTCAAATATGGCGATTCCAAAGAAGTTACTCGAGCGCGGTGTGCAAGATCTTGTTCGAATTTGCGATGGTCGAATGAGTGGAACGGCATTCGGAACCGTTGTTCTGCATGTATCTCCAGAAGGTGCTGCTGGTGGCCCACTTTCACGTATTCGTACAGGAGATTTGATTGAACTAGATGTTCCAGCGCGCACAATCAATGTGAAGATTAGTGATGCCGAGCTTGCAGCTCGCGCACCATCTCAGGCAATGCTTGATGCACTTGCGCAACCACGTCGTGGGTGGGAGCGAATGTATATCGATCACGTGCAGCAAGCACATTTAGGTGCAGATTTAGATTTCTTACATGGTGCCAGTGGATCTGCAACTCCACGCGAGTCTCATTAATTCAAGCGCCTGCAAAGTAACGCGTAGGAGTTCCGGTGAATCCAGGCTCACAGATATAAGTACGCCCATCTTCAGCGGACGTACCCGCTTCATTCTTATGCGCGGTGGTAATAATTAATTTGTTCAATGCTGGCCCAGCAAATGTGCAAGAAGTCGTGCGCGAAGCGGGCACTTTAATCTCATGTGTCTGCTTAAAACCATTGCGTGTATCAAACCTACGGACTGCACCACCTGCATAGAAGGCAATCCAGAGACCATCTTCATTATCAATCGTCATTCCATCTGGATACCCAAAGGCGGTATCGAATGCGATGACGTGGCGACGATTGTGGATTCCGGACTGGTCGTAATCAAAAGCATCAAGGCCAAAAGAGAGAGTATCGATCCAATAAAACTTTGAAGCATCCGCAGACCATGCCATCCCATTACTCATGCCAACGTCGGAGATAACCTTTACTAGTTCATGATCACTCGCCCGCAATTGATAAAGCCCGGCAAATCCAGGCTCTTCGTTGTACGAAAGCGTCCCAAGCCAGAGATCTCCATGTGGTGAAACCTTTGCATCATTCCAGCGCATAGGTGTTGCATCTATTTCATCTCGTGTCACAAATTGTGAGAGTTGATTGCCCTGCATCAGAAGTGGGCCACGAGCACTACCTAAAAGTTGGTTTCCACCCTCAGTCGGAATCGCAAAACTGAGATCTTCATCGATAGTAAAGAGTGAGCTCGCCCCAGAGTCCATATTTTTTGTGAGTAGAGATTTGCCCCAAACATCGACCCAAGTGATTTCAGTGTGGTCAGCCCCAAGTGACACTGGTCCTTCGCCCAAGGCACATCTTCGATCATCAAATACTTCAAGCGACCCTTGCATTGTTAAAGAGTAGCGCGAGTAAACTTCTAGTTATGAGAGCCTTCGTGATTACTGGTCCACAAGTTGGCTCAGTTATAGATGTCGCTGAGCCTGTACTGGGTGAGCGTGATCTATTAGTCAAGATAGAACGCGTAGGAATCTGCGGAACTGATGTCGAGTTCTTCAACGGTGATATGGCTTATCTGGCCAGCGGCCATGCGAAGTATCCGCTGCAGCTAGGCCATGAATGGTGCGGGCTAGTAATGGAAATTGGCAGCAAAGTCTCACCACACTGGCTCGGAAAACTTGTCACCGGTGACACGATGCTTGGCTGCCAGCAATGTGAACGCTGCACCAGTGGATTCCAATACCTCTGCCACGACCGCGATGAAGTCGGTATTCGCAACGGTTATCCAGGAGCACTGGCTGAGCGCCTTGTCATCCCTGAATTTGCAGCACACGAATTACCTCACGATTTAGATCCAGCACTCGGAGCAATGGTCGAACCGACTGGCAACGCTCTGAGATCAGTTGATGCCACAAAACTTAAAACAGGCGAGCGGCTATTTATCTTTGGTCCTGGCACCATCGGATTGTTATGCGCATTGATCGCCCACAGTCGCGGCATCGAAGTACATCTTGTCGGTGTTGAGGAGAGGTCTCTTGCATTTGCAGAACAATTTGGATTTGCTGGAGTTCATCACCTCAGTGCAATCCCGTCTTTGCCAGTGCACGCAATAATCGATGCAACCTTTAGTAAAGACATTCCAGCTCTTGCTCTCGAACTTTTAGAACCAGGTCGTACTGTTGTTTACATCGGCATTGCTGGTGTTCCAAGTGTGATTGATAGTCGTACTTTGGTATTAAAGGATCTCACTGCTGTAGGAATTTTGAGTGCATCACCAGGTATCGCTGGTGCAATTCAATTGCTGAGCTCGGGCGCTATCGATCCACGTCCACTAATTGCAAGTATTGTCGCTTTGGAAGAAAGTGCTGAAGTCCTTGCTGGGCAGCGTCCTGGGGCGGTCGGTGATGGTCCCAAAATACATATCAAGCCATAGCCTGCAGGAAAGCTGCGATTAACAATCTATAAAAGAGGCGGTAGACTTGGCCTCACACTTGGAGACGTCGCATAGCCCGGTCGAGTGCGCCTCACTGCTAACGAGGTAAGGGGTTAAACCCTTCAGGAGTTCAAATCTCCTCGTCTCCGCTCT
>JAIXYD010000081.1 GCA_027490415.1 Streptomycetaceae bacterium | reverse complement strand
GCCACAACTCATTGGAAAGAACTTGCTGAGTTGATGGTTGATGCAGATATCGCTGCTATCAAATAAGCGTTACAAGCGAAACTTCTGGAGGACTTGCTACGCGAATGCGTGCAAAGGGGCTCGTTCCCATTCCGGCAGATACATGGAGATAAGGCTCATCACCAAACTTTGTTAATCCGCGTGCACGCCAATTAGGTAGATCGCAATTTGTTGTGAGCGCACGCGAGCCACCGATCCACGGAAGCCTTACTTGTCCGCCATGTGTGTGCCCAGCAAAGATCGCATCAAGTCCATCTTCTGCCATTCCTTGTAGAACTCGTAGATACGGTGCGTGCGTAACACCGATAGCAATGTCGCATGTGCCAGGTGCACCTGCAACGAGCGAGTAATCATCGAATTCTAGGTGTGCATCATCGGTGCCACGCGCTTCAATTGTTGTTTCATTAATTGTGATTGTCGCGCGATGATGGTTCAGATTTTTCCAACCACGAGCTTGTAGCCCAAGATCTAACTCTGGCCATGGCAAATCTTCGCCATGGATGCGATCGCCATTATCTGGCAACAAGTACTTCAAAGGATTCTTTGGTTTTGGTGCGTAGTAATCATTTGAACCAAAGACAAAGAGACCTGGAGTATCAAGGAGTGGTTCAAGAGCATCTAATGCAACTGGCACAGCATCCATATGTGCCAAGAAATCGCCTGTACTGATGACCAGGTCGGGCTTGAGCGAAGCGAAAGATTTAATATCTGCAATCTCTGTCTTGCGAGCAGGAGTCAGATGCAGATCAGAGAAATGAAGAACACGAATGGGTGCATGGCCTTTGGGCAGAATCGGGATCTGCGCCTCGCGTAATACGTAACTCATGATTTCCGAAGGATAGCGGGGCATGAGAAGATAGACCCGAACAATTCAAAGAATTGGAGCACCAAGCTAGTGGGACTCAAAGAGACACTTAAAAGCGACCTTACAGAGGCAATTCGTTCGAGCGACAAGCTTGTATCTGGCACGATCCGCATGGTTCTCACTGCGATCACCAACGAAGAAGTTTCTGGCAAAGAGGCGCGCGTACTTACCGATGCCGAGATCATTACTGTGCTCTCACGCGAGGCTAAGAAGCGCCGCGAAGCATCAGAGGAATTTGCAAAGGCTGGACGCGAAGACAAGGCTGCTGAAGAAAAAGCTGAAGGCGAAGTGATCGCCCGCTATCTTCCAGAGCAACTGAGTGAAGATGATGTTAAGAAACTTGTCGCTGCAGCAATTGCATCAACAGGAGCAGCAGGACCTGCCGATATGGGTAAAGTGATGGGCGTTCTTAAGCCACAAGTTGCAGGTAAAGCAGATGGTGGAATGGTTTCAACATTGGTAAAAGCAGCACTCGCTGCCCAAGCTGGAGGAAATTAATATGAAGTTTGAATACGCAACCGTGCCATTGCTTTCACACGCGACAAAGCAGATTCTTGATACGTGGGGTTCTGATGGATGGGAACTTGTCACTGTTATTCCAGCACCAGGTGGAGAGCAACTTGTTGCTTACATGAAGCGAGAGGTTAAGTAATGTCAACAGATGTTCGCGCGAAGTTAGCTGTAAAAGGAATAACACTTCCTGTTGCAACAAAGCCCCTTGCAGCTTATGTTCCAGCAGTTCGCACAGGCAACATTGTCTTCACAGCAGGACAACTTCCTATGGTTGATGGCGCAATTGCTAAGACTGGAAAAGTTGGCAGTGATGTCACCGTTGAAGAGGCCTATGAACTCGCAAAGATTTGTGCAGTTAACGCCCTTGCTGCAGTAGAACTAGTGGCTCCAGTTGATTCAATCGTTAAAGTTGTACGCATTGTTTGTTACGTCAACGGAGCACCAGGATTTGTCAGCCAGCCAGCTGTTGCAAACGGTGCATCTGAGCTCTTTATGCATATTTGGGGCGAGGCAGGCGTTGCAGCTCGTAGCGCATTAGGTGTTGCGGAGTTGCCACTTAATTCACCGGTTGAGGTCGAACTCACCGTTGAAGTTGCTTAAGAAGTAATTACTTACCGCGCTTACTTAAGCGCTCAAGATCAGTAATAAGCACTGCGCGACCATCAAGGCGTAACCATCCGCGACCCGCAAAATCTGCAAGGGCTTTATTTACTGTTTCGCGAGATGCGCCAACAAGTTGAGCAAGCTCTTCTTGAGTAAGCTCGTGCTGAACAAAAAGGCCGTCAGGAGTTTGCTTGCCGAAGCGCTCACCGAGATCAATGAGTGCTTTAGCAACGCGGCCTGGAACATCCGAGAAGACGAGATCGCCAACAGCTTCATTTGTGCGACGAAGACGTTGCGCCAATCGTGCCAAGAGTTGCAATGAGACATCAGGATTTTCGCGGAGCCAAGGAATGAGTTTCTCGTGGCTTAGTGAGAGAAGTTTTGCATCCGTTACTGCCGTCGCAGCTGAAGTGCGTGGGCCTGGATCAAAGAGTGAGAGCTCGCCGAACATTTCGCCGGGGCCAAGGATCGATAAAAGGTTCTCGCGGCCATCTCCACTTGAGGT
>JAIXYD010000164.1 GCA_027490415.1 Streptomycetaceae bacterium | reverse complement strand
GTTCCGGTCGTGGCACCGTTAGCAAGATAGGTCAGCGTTGCATTGAATTGTGCAAAGAGAGTTGCTGTACCCGTAGTCGTATAGGAAGCACCTGGAGCATATGAAGTTCCAGTTCCATTCGCAGCTGTATTCCACCCAGCAAATGTCAGACCTGCCTTGCGGAAACTTGTTGTCGTTGGAAGATTGAAGGTTCCGTTGCCAGTGCCTGTTGATGAGATTGAGGATGGAGCCGTGCCCGAATCTGCGCCATTGATGCTAAAGGAGACAACGGCGCTCCACTGCGCAAAGAGCGTGATTGCACCAGTGCTTGATCGCCAATTCGTTGTGCCGAGTGCAAAGTTATTGCCCAAGCCATTGGCTTGTGTATTCCATCCAGTAAGGGTGTAGCCCGTGCGGCTAAGTAAGCGAGCGCTATCTAATGTAATCGTAGATGTCGCAGATAAAACAGTGACTGAATCTGCAAGTGTGTTTGAAGGACTGGTGTATCCATTTCCATCATATGTGACAACGTAATTCCACTCTGCAAATAAACGTAGAGGTCCTTGAGGAACAAATTGAGCTCCTGGTGCAATCTCTGTGCCAGTGCCATCGGCTGCCGTATTCCAACCAGCAAATGTGAATCCTGGTTTAGATAACGTTCCCTGAGTTGGAGCAGTAAGTGTTTCGCCAAGTGTTGATTGTGTGAGAGTACTTGCAGATGGCGCACCGGATACTGCAGTGTTTGTGTCAAAAGTTACTGTTGATAAAAGATCGAAGGCGATGACGAGAAAGCCTGAACCACCGTTTCCACCAGTTCCACCTGGACCAGCACCACCACCGCCACCGCCGCGATTTGCTATACCTGCTGTGCCATTTGTATAAATTGCTGATGCGCCATTTCCTGCCTCACTTCCACCACCAAGACTGGTACTCGCTGAGTAGAAACCGCCGCCGCCACCGCCAGCGCCATATGTTGTCGTTGCTCCCGTAAGCGAAGCGCTATTTCCTGCTAATCCGTCACAAGGAGTTGCACCTTGCACTGAACTGCTCCAGCCACCTCGCCCGCCTGAACCACCAGTACCGCCACCTACACCAACTGCCGGAGCACCAGTTGTAGTTGTGCATAGTGAAGGTTTAGGTGAACTTCCATACGTAATTCCACCGCCGCCACCTCCTGCGGTAAACACAGTTTTATCAATTGTTAAAGTGGTCGCGGTACCAGCTGTTCCGTTTGCGGTATTAAATCCCCCTGTACCTCCAGCACCGAGACTCTTTATGACAATCTGTCCTGATCTGACAGGGATGTTTAGTTGAATGTTTGTTCCGCCACCCGATCCACCAGTTCCAACGTTTCCGCCGCCGCCGCCGCCACCGCCGACAATCATGAAATCAATCTCTGTCTGTCCGACAGGAACTGTCCACGCACAAGTATCTACAGTGGTGAAGGTTGTGATCTGCTGGCTATTTGCGTAGTTGGTATTTGTTGCACACGTTGGAATCCATTCGGCGAAGAGAGTCGTGCTTAACTGAGTTGTAAAGGTATCGCTGATGTTAAAACGTGTAGCAAGACCACCTGTACTTGATGTATTCCATCCCACCAATGTGTGACCTGTTCGTGTAAGTCCATTTGGATTTCCTGGTAAGTTCACCGTAGATCCCATATCGATATTCATCGTTGTTGGGATAGAACCGCTCGTGCTTCCATTTGCATTAAATGCCAAGGTTCCTCGCCAAACAGCAAAGAGCGTCTGATTTCCTATTGCCGTAAAGGTTTCACCTAATCGATATGTTGTCCCAGAACCATTTGCAGCGGTATTCCAACCCGAGAGCACATAGTTAGTGCGCAGAAGTGTTGTGGGGCTAGGTAAATTGAAGGTGTTGCTAGCTGAACCTCTTGTGGTAACTGATGCCGGGACAGTATTTGAAGCACTTGTGAGATTGTTTCCGTTAAATGTAATTGTTGAGTTCCACTGAGCAAAGAGTGTGATGTTTCCTGTTGTTGTATATGGATTTAGCCCTGCTGCAAAGTTTGTCCCGGATCCATCAGCTGCGGTGTTCCATCCTGCGAATGTGTACCCGGTTCGTGCAAGCGTGGATGCCGTCTCTAAGAAAGTCGTACGAACCCAACGTGTTGCAGCCGATGGAACGGTTGCCGTATCGCTGGTATTGCCATTTCCATTGTAGGTAATGGTGTAGCTCCAACGTGCGTACAACGTAATGTCTCCAGTTGGAGTTAATGAGCCACCTGCAGAATAAGAAGTTCCGGTGCCATCCATCTTGGTATTCCAACCACTGAATGTGTAGTTGGTTCGCGTGAGAGAAGAACCCGAATCCAAAGTTACGGATTGGCCCTGTGAAGTTTGAATGACTGATGAAATCGGTCCACCAGAACCACCATTTGCCTCAAAGTGAACTGTCGCCTGGTATCCGCGCGCAATAATGTAAACAACGCCATCACCGCCATTCGCGCCAACATTTCCAGCGCCACCACCACCGCCAAAACCATTAACACCAGGTGATCCGTTGCCTGTATTTGTCGTTGCACCATCGCCACCACCGCCCAGACCACCCAAAGCCGTTGCAGCGTTATTCCACTTTGCGCCACCGCCACCGCCGCCGTAGTACGTCATCACTCCGGTTTCATTGAAGTTACTCTGCACACCAATTCCACCGGTTCCACCTGCAGCGCGAGATAGTCCTGCACCTCCGGCACCACCGCCGCCACCGGAACCATTTGTAGAACCATCGCCACCTTTACGTGATGCTCCAGCAGTACCCGTAGTGCCAGTTGCCACTGTTGCGTTATCGGCATATGCACCACCGCCACCAGTGAATCCACTGTTATTTGGTGTGCCATCGGGGTTGAGGTTTGATCCACTTCGCCCGCGCCCACCACTGCCACCAAGTGCTGTAACACTTATTCCGGTTGCGGTGATTGAACTAGTTCCACCTTGGACACCGCCAAGTGTTTGAGCTCGGGCTGCACCGCCTGCACCAGTAAAGATCGACGCCACACCGGAGAGAGTTACTCCAGTTCGTGTTTCAACTTGTCCACCGCCTCCTGCGCCGCCAATGCCGGAAACTGCGCCACCACCGCCGCCAACCACAAGAATGTCTACGCTAGAAAAATTCTCCGGCACATCCCATGCACAAAATCCTGGACTACTAAATTTCCAAATCGCATCTCCACCGCTTCGCGTAAGAGTGGGATTACAAACCGGCCCCCATTGTGCATACAAGGTGAGGTGTCCGGTTGGCGTATATGTCGCCCCCGGAGAAACAATGACACCACTTCCATTTGCAGCTGTATTCCAGCCCATAAATGGAAGTTCATCGCGAGATAGAGTGCCCTTGGTGGCAAGTGAGACAGTGCCGCCAACTACGGTTTGCGTGACAAAACCTGAAGATGGTTCACCTGTTCCTCCGTTGGGGTCATAAACAATTGTGAACAAGTTATAACGTGAACACTTTGGTGCAACGCGGTCGAGCCACGCACCAGTAACTGCCCACGCACCCGTTACCGCTTCGCCTCGAGCGCATGGTGCATTACCTAAATCTCCTGCTCCCGCAATAAGTGGGCTGACTTCAGGTGTATCAACGAGCGATGGCAAAGTGGCACAGAGAAGTCCACCACCATTTGCATATCCATTTGCTTGAATACGAAAACCAACAGCAACCTTTCCAGTTGGGCAAAAGACATTTGCAGATGGACCTCCGTAGAGGTTGTACTTACTCGAATTACTCGTGGTGTGAGCGGTGTTTGGCATCGTTCCATCTGCATTGAGCGATCGACACCAAATACCGACACCGGATGTTCCTTGAATTGAAAAACCAACTACAACCCAGTTCGAGGGACAACTCGCCTGACGATAGGTGTCACCACCGCCACCACCACCGAAATTAACGGCGTCATACTGATTAGCAAAATAGGTTGAATTTGCGAGCGCTTGGGGCGCGGTAATTACTGCAACCGGTAGGGAAGTAAATAACCCAGCGAAAAGGGCGTATGTGAGCCATCGCGAAATCTGCGGCCGTGTAGGCAGACCCAGCTTCGCAAGCATCCGAAAATACCTCTTCTATTAGTGCAGATTGAGAGGTATAAATTTTAGAAGGGGGGTGATTTTGGTGAAACAGTTATGGGTGATATTCGGAGATGATCACCCCAAGATCACCCTGTGCCCGTT
>JAIXYD010000166.1 GCA_027490415.1 Streptomycetaceae bacterium | reverse complement strand
GTGCGTTCGGGACTTGAACGTTCGATGCCAGGAAGACTTGTTGGACAGAGTATCGATTCAACAGGCGGTCCAGCGTTTCGATTAGCGTTGCAAACTCGTGAGCAACACATTCGCAGAGATAAAGCGACTTCAAATATTTGCACTGCGCAGGCTTTGCTTGCCAACATGAGCGCTTTTTACGCCATGTGGCATGGACCAAAAGGTCTGAAGGGGATAGCAACTCGAGTACACAGTTTCGCATCCCGTCTTCAGAACGCTACCAATTCAAAGAACGACAACGTCTTTGATACTGTCACGGTTCCAGTAAAAGATGCATCAGTGATTCATGCGCAGGCTGTCAGCGCAGGGTTTAACTTTGCACCGGTGAGTGCAACTGAGGTTCGCATTTCATTTGATGAAGAGACTACTGAATCTGACTTTGCGAAGGTTCTCAACATTCTCGGAGTCTCTGACTCGACAGCAAGTGATCTTCCTAGTGAGCTCCTTCGCACATCTGCGTTCTTAACTCATCCGGTTTTTAATACAAATCATTCAGAGACAGCGATGATGCGATACCTGCGTAATCTCGCAGATCGAGATCTAGCTCTTGATCGCACCATGATTCCTTTGGGTTCTTGCACAATGAAACTTAATTCAGCGACAGAGATGGAAGCGGTTTCATGGCCCGAGTTTTCGAAGCTTCATCCATTTGCGCCAGCCAACCAGAGCGTTGGATCGCGTGAGCTCATCACACAATTGTCAAAGTGGTTGGTAGATATCACTGGTTACGACGCTGTTTCGTTGCAGCCTAATGCGGGTAGCCAAGGTGAGTTTGCCGGATTGCTAGCGATTCGCAATTATCACGACTCACGCGGTGATCACAACCGCACGATATGTCTGATTCCTTCGAGTGCGCATGGAACTAATGCTGCCAGTGCCGTAATGGCAGGAATGAAAGTAGTAGTTATTGAGTGCGATGAGAATGGCAATGTAAGTGTTGTTGACATAAAGTCCAAGATTGAAGAACACGGTCCAAATCTGGCGGCCTTGATGATCACCTATCCAAGCACCCATGGCGTTTTCGAGAGTGCAGTCAGTGATATTTGCGCAATGATTCATGATGCTGGTGGTCAGGTTTACGTCGATGGTGCAAACCTCAACGCACTTGTTGGTGTTGCACAGCCTGGAAAGTTCGGCGCTGATGTTTCACACCTGAATCTCCACAAAACATTTGCGATTCCTCACGGTGGTGGGGGACCAGGAGTAGGTCCTGTGATTGCTCGTTCACATTTAGCACCGTTTTTGCCGAACCATCCGATGGATGCTGATGCAGGTCCTGCAACAGGACCAGGACCAGTATCTGGTGCACCATATGGTTCAGCCAGCATCTTGCCAATCTCATGGGCATACATTCGTTTACTAGGGGGAGCAGGGCTTACCCACTCAACACAGGTTGCGATTCTGTCTGCCAACTACATGGCTGCACGCCTACAAGATTCATTCCCAATCCTTTACACCGGTGCAAATGGTCGTGTGGCCCACGAATGCATCCTTGATATTCGTCCATTAACGGCCATTTCGGGTGTCACAGTTGATGACATTGCAAAGCGGTTGATGGACTTTGGATTCCACGCACCAACAATGTCCTTTCCTGTCGCTGGAACTTTGATGATTGAACCAACCGAATCTGAAGACATCAATGAAATCCATCGATTCATTGATGCGATGATCGCTATTCGTGGAGAGATTCAAGAGATTATTGATGGGGTAGTCGCCGTTGAAGTCAGTGCACTTCGACAGGCACCTCACACAGCTCGCTCAGTGAGCGCAACCCAATGGGAGCGTCCATACACCCGTGAAAAAGGCGGCTATCCAGCACCGCCAGATGGGCTTGTGGCCGGTGAACTCATTGGTGCTCGCATGAAGTATTGGCCGCCGGTTGGCCGAATTGATGGCGCACACGGAGATCGAAACCTGATCTGTGCATGTACGCCGATCTCGGATTACGCCTAATTCGCCGGTTTCGGGAGCAAATCCCTGTGGGGATGGGCGGATTTGGTTTACTTTACATAATGTAACTTATCGGCGTTAGGTCGTAAGCGACGCTTCACGCCCCAGCGAGTTGTCTCAATCAACGCTTCAATGACGATCGCCCGTGACATCTTTGAGACTCCATTTATTCGTTCTACAAAGGTTATGGGAACTTGAGTTGCTGTCGCATCTGCCAAGTGTGCAGCGAGTGCCATTTCAATCTGGAAGCAATATCCGGTGGCATCCATTGCGGTGAGATTCAATGACTCAAGCAATTGTCGACTATAAATTCGGAATCCACCGGTGAGATCGGCCAACTTGATGCCCAGAGCTAACGAGGCATACCGGGTCCCAGAACGCGAGAGCAATTGACGGGATTTCGGCCAGTTCACTACGGAACCGCCAGCTATCCAACGAGTACCAAGAACTATCGATTTACCTGGTGCGATTGCTGCAAACATTGCAGGAAGATCTAGAACTCGGTGAGATCCATCGGCATCCATGGTGACAATCTGATCATAGGTACTGTCTTTGAGAACGTGGGCAAACCCTGCGCGATAAGCGTTACCAAGACCATCCTTTTTTGCTCGTCTGAGAACGAAAACCCAATCGAGAGCTAGAGAATCGACAATTTCGGCAGTCTTATCAGGTGAATTGTCATCGATAACGGTGACATCAAAAACGTAATCTTTGCTTTCCCTCAAATCTTTAAGGGAGTGCAAGAGTTCTACAACGGAGGTTGCCTCGTTGTAGGTCGGGATCAGAATCATCGCCTTCATCGAGATCTCACTATACGCAAAAAGATGGGTAAAAGTAGGGAGAAAACGATGAGAAGTAGTGGAGCAAATCCCCCAAGTCTATGAGCGAGAGTGATGCTCGAATTGGACTGTAAATCCCCTTTCAAAGTTGCTGCAACATTCTCATCCGTTTGGCTAAGAACCCGACCATTAATGTCGATGTGAGCCGAAATACCGATTGTAGAGACACTGACGATCTCCCGAGCATTTTCGAGTGCCCGCAACCTGGTGATATTTAATTGCTGGGCACTTTCAGATGTTCCGGCAAAAGTTGCGCTATTTGTTTGAACGACAAGGGCATCTGAAGTTTCTGTAGCACTACGCACTAGTGAATCAGATAACAGTTCGTAGCAAATTACTGGTGCTACATGCAAATTATTTACTATATGACGTTCTACTTTATTGCCTACCTTGAAATCAACAACTCCATCAACGTAAGGCGAAACTAATCGCGCAATTGATCGCAATGGTATGTACTCGCCAAAAGGTGTGAGGTATTGCTTCGAGTAGTATGAAACCACTTCCCCACTCTTGCTATACATAATGGAAGCATTCTCAAGCTGGCCACTTTGTCGGGTTACAGCACCTGCAATAAGTGGCATTTCCAGCCAGGCGGTAAGAGATTCAAGCTCTGATCTCACCCTTGCATTGACGAAGGGATCAACATCTATCGCGTTCTCAGGCCAAATAACTACATCAGCACTGGCTGGGAGCAGCTTCTTGGT
>JAIXYD010000152.1 GCA_027490415.1 Streptomycetaceae bacterium | reverse complement strand
TCGATTACTTCAATATCTGAAAATTCATATGGTGGATCGATATAAATAAAGTGGTACTGCATAGGCGCAGGTCCCTCTAGAAATCGATCTACTGGCATTGAGTACAGATGAAAATTGCCCGGAAATTGTGAGGATTTAATACCTTCGTAGTTGGCAAGTATCGACTGTGATGCCTTCTCATTACTCTCAACACAATGAACCGTCGAGCTGCCACGAGAGAGTGCTTCAAGTCCAATCGCGCCAGTACCTGAATAAAGATCGAGAACATTGAGGCCATCGAACTCACCAAACTCTGATGCAAGAGATGAAAAGAGCGCTTCTCGTGCACGATCTGACGTTGGTCGAGTTGATTGAGCAACTGCGGAAATATTTCTACCTTTGGCTAGGCCAGCAATAATTCTCATTGACCTATCCCTTATCTATGAAATCGGAAGCTTCGTCATCTTCAACTTTAGCGAATTCTTTGGCTAACTGCTTGTGGCTTGATAAGTCAGGATCGTCGGCCAATATTTCTTCTGCGTCCGCACGGGCACTTAGGATCAAATCTTCATCTCGCAATACTCGAAGCAAACGCAAATGAGAGCGAGATCCGGATTGGGCTGCTCCCAGCACATCTCCCTCACGCCGTTGCTCTAAATCAATTCTTGAAAGCTCAAAGCCATCGGTGCTTCCCGCGACCGCTTCAAGACGCAATCGAGCTGGAGTGTCTGCAATTGCTGTTGTAATCAAGATACATAATCCAGGTGATGTTCCTCGACCCACGCGCCCGCGCAGCTGATGTAATTGAGAGACACCAAATCGCTCTGCATCCATAATCACCATCACAGTCGCATTTGGAACATCCACACCAACTTCAATGACCGTTGTTGAGACAAGCACATCAATTTCATGGGCAGCAAAAGCGCTCATGGTCGCATCTTTGAGCTCGCTGGAGAGGCGACCATGAAGCGGAGCGACGCGAACCCCTTTCAATGGACCGGTTGCAAGCTTTGGAGCTAACTCATCCACGCTAGCAAGTTCAAGGGATGTAGTACCGAGAAGAAAGTCGATATCTGCATCTTCAATGACATCAGCACTGATTCGAGATGCAACCACGTAAGCCTGATGACCTTGTGAAACTTCTTCACAAATCCTCTCCCACGCCCTTTCGAGAAAGGCTGGCTTCTCCAAAGTGTTCACAACATGGGTTGTTATTGGCGCACGCCCTAAAGGCATCTCTCGCAACGTTGAAACATCTAAGTCACCAAAAACAGTCATCGCAACGGTACGAGGAATTGGCGTGGCAGTCATTACGAGAAGGTGCGGAGGAATCTTCGCCTTACCTTTTAACGCATCGCGTTGTTCAACACCAAAGCGGTGCTGCTCATCTACGACGATAAGCCCTAAGTCATTGAACTCCACTGACGCACTTAGGAGTGCGTGCGTACCAATCACAATTCCTGCCGCACCACTTGCAGCAAGAGCTAGCGCTTCTTTCCGTTCAGATGCACTTTGAGATCCAGTAATCAGTGTTACGCGCGTTGCAATTTCTGATGCACCAATCATTCCTCCGTGTGCCAACGCTCCTAATAACTTTTCGATAGTCCGCAGATGTTGAGCTGCCAACACCTCTGTTGGCGCTAAGAGAGCGGCCTGACCACCACTATCAACTACAGCCAACATTGCACGTAGGGCAATTACAGTCTTTCCTGAACCGACTTCACCCTGAAGTAGTCGATGCATTGGGTGAGATTGAGCTAAGTCATTTTCTATCTCAGCAGAAACCGCAATTTGTCCTGCTGTAAGTTCGAAAGGAAGAGAGTGATCGAAAGCCGAAAGGATTCCACCTTCACGTCTGACTCGCGCAATTGCATCAAGAGACTTCATTTTCTCTTTTCGGCTCACGAGTAAGAGCTGCAAAATGAAAGCCTCATCAAAGGTCAAGCGTTCACGTGCTCGCTCCGCGCTATCCAAATCCGCAGGTTGATGTATCTGAACTAGCGCCTGATGTAGCGAGGGATATTGATGTTTATCAAGAATCGATTGCGGAATCGGATCTACAATCTCATCCAAAGCACCAATACAGAGTTCGATACACTGCGAAATCTTCCACGACGGTAACTTTGCCGACGCTGGGTACATCGGGAGATATTTACCTGCAAAACCTTCAACGGCTGCGTCAACATCATTTCCGTCAGGAATGAGTTCATAATCAGGATGAGCCAACTGACGTTTGCCATTAAAGACTCCGACCTTGCCTGCGAAGAGACCTTGCTGTCCCACCTTGAGTTCTTTTTCGCGCCATGCTTGATTGAAAAAGGTTAACGAGAGTTTAGAAGTTCCATCTGTGACGACCACTTCAAGCATGTTGCCTTTTCGTGCAGCAAAACGTCGTGTTGATGCGCTAAAAACTTCGGCAAGAATAGTTACTTCATCGCCTTCATTAAGGGCTGCAATGTCACTGAGTTCACCGCGCACTAAGTAACGGCGGGGATAGTGATGCAGCAACTCTCCCACGGTTCGGTACCCGAAGGTTGTGTCGAGAGCTTTCGCTGTGCGATCACCGAGGACCGATGAAAGTTTGGAGTCCAGGGTTGCCACGTAGTTATTCTCTCGCGTACCTGCTCCATGTGAGCGCATTTTTATGGCGATTGGCCGACTAACCCCTTGTCTTGATACCCTTCTGCCCTGCCGGAGCGGCCTCGGGGCCAAACCGTCAATTGATCAAGAATTCATGATTGCAGAGATAAAAAGGAGTACTGCTGTGGCATCAACATGCGATATCTGTGGCAAAGGGCCCAGCTTCGGTAACAATGTTTCACACTCTCAGGTAAAGACACGTCGTCGCTGGAATCCAAACATTCAGCGCG
>JAIXYD010000056.1 GCA_027490415.1 Streptomycetaceae bacterium | reverse complement strand
CTCGTAACCGTTCTTATCGTTCTTGTAACCATCAATGCAGTTAATTTCATTGATGGTCTTGATGGATTGGCTGCTGGAATCGTGGCTATCTCTGGATTGGCATTCTTCGCCTTCGCTTATCTTTTAGCCGTTGTCTATGGTTTTAGTCGCGCTGGTGCCCCATCATTAATTACAGCAATTCTCGTAGGTGTCTGCATTGGATTCTTAGCCCACAACACTCACCCTGCAGCGATCTTTATGGGTGACTCCGGCTCAATGTTCCTGGGGTTGATGTTGGCTGCTTCAGCAATCACATTGACCGGACAGGTAGATCCCAATGCAATCTCAGCAGAAAAGCTTGGACCTGCAACGCTGCCATTGCTTCTACCCTTTGCCGTCCTTGCAATTCCGCTTGCAGACTTGATGCTCGCAATCGTGCGCAGAATTAAGGCGGGTAAGTCACCATTTTCATCAGATAAAGAACATCTGCATCACAGGATTATGCGCGCAGGAAATACCCAACAGCGAACGGCTTTCATCATGTACCTCTGGACCGCAACGATTGCATTTCCCGTTACGGTATTAGCATTTGCACCAACATGGGTAGCGGCAATGGTTGCGGCCGTTTTATTTACTTTCACAGTAATTTTTTCTCGCGGAAAATCTAAGATGTACAAAGAGAGAAAACCTGAATCGGAAGGCGCACATGTCGAATAAAGATTCATCTCAGATTACCAATGAGAGTGCCATGCTTAAAGCGGCACTTATCCCTACAGTTATTGTTGGTATTGGTTGTCTTGCACTCTTCTCACTCTTTAAGGGAATCAATGGATTCTACGGAGCGCTAGTTGCTCAATTTGTTGTTGTCGTTTTCTTCCTCGTTCATCTTCTAGTTTCAAAACTTTCGCGAAATATTGACCCGATGGCGACTATGGCGCTAGCGCTCTTTTCATACGTCACCAAACTCACGGTGATTGGAAGCTTTCTCATCATTCTGGATAAGTTCACCCCAGAAGAGACGATTGACCGAAATTCCTTTGGAATTAGCGCAATTGCCTTAACCGCAGCATGGTTAGGCGGGGAGATAAAGGGGTATCTATCTTTAAAAACTCATCTACCATTACCCCCTAAGCAAAAAGATGAGACATCTACAGAGGAGTCGCAATGAGTAAGAGATCTGACGAATCAGCTATTTGGACCATCCTGGGCTACCTACTTTCTGGACTTCTTTTCTGGGGTGGGGTCGGCTACTTTGCGGATAGATTTTTCAATACCTCTTATCTGACCCTGGTCGGCATATTGATGGGAATGGGCGGAGGTCTCTACCTCGTCTGGCTTCGATTTGGACGCTAGGGCCTAGGTCAGCTCCTGCGTAAAGGTGACCAGTACCACCTGTAAATACCCATAAGGCACGCGGCTTTTGGCCCCTTTAGATTTCGCACTTCAGCGTACTTTGACCTAAGGTTTGGGGCGGAGATCCCCCTCCGACACATGCGATCTTCCCTAAATTTCAAAAGGAGTGCTAGTGCGCGCGTTATCTGTTTTCAGCGCTAAGGGCGATGAATTCGTCCCACCTAGCAGCGTAGATTTCGTTCTCCCTCCAATTTTTGAAAACATTCCATTTATTACAAAACCTATTTTGCTGGTTTTACTTTCAGTCCTTTTAGTCTCACTTTTCTTCTCATTGTCAGCTCGCAAAGCTGCAGTAGTTCCATCAAAATTCCAATTTGCTGGCGAACTTGTTTATGGTTTTGTGCGCAAAGATCTGGGACAAGAAATCTTGGGCCATGACTTCAAGCGCTTCATGCCTTACCTGTTCTCACTCTTCACATTCATTTTAACTAACAACATTTTTGGAATTGTTCCTTTCCTTCAGTTCCCATCTTTCTCTCGTATCTCCTTTGCATACGTTCTTGGAATTATCACCTTCGGTGTCTTTCACTATGTGGGAATTCGCAAGCAAGGAATTAAGAAGTATGTAAAAGACATTATGTTTATGCCAGGTGTTCCAAAGCCTGTTTACATTTTGCTTACTCCCATTGAAATCGCGACATTCTTAGTTGTTCGACCGCTAACTCTTTCACTGCGTCTCTTTGCAAATATGTTCGCGGGCCACCTTCTTCTCATGATCTTTATTCTTGGTGGAGAGCACTTGCTACAAGGAGCAATCGCCATGAAGGCCGTTGGTTTCTTCGCCTTTGGTATGGGTATCGCACTCACATTCTTCGAATTCCTGGTGCAATGTCTCCAGGCGTACATCTTTACTCTGCTCACAGCCCTCTACATCGCCGGCGGCCTCGCCGACGAGCACTAAACAAGAATTCCGTTGGAACACTTCTAACGTGAAGATAGGAAAGGTAATAAAATGACAGGCACACTCAACCTCGTCGGATATGGACTTGCTGCAATCGGCCCAGGCCTCGCAGTGGGAATGATCTTTGCTGCATACATCAATGGTGTAGCTCGTCAGCCTGAAGCGCGTAGCGTTCTCCAGCCAATCGCATTCCTCGGATTTGCTATGGCTGAAGCTCTCGCCCTATTCGGACTCGTTCTTGCATTCGTTCTCTAATTAGAGAGCGTTTTTAAATCCATGAGAACTTATATTGAGTTAGCGGAAGCTGGCGCACCAAACCCACTCTTGCCTGCAACCGCAGAGATCATCGTGGGATCGGTCGCGTTCTTGCTCCTCTTCTTGGTCATGCGCTCCAAGGTTGTGCCTATGTTTGAAAAGGCATACGCAGAGCGCAGCGCAGCAATCGAGGGTGGAATTGCACGCGCTGAAGTGGCTCAAGCTGAGGCAAAACTCGCTCTAGAGCAGTACACGCGCCAATTAGCATCCGCGCAAGATGAAGCACAAGAACTTCGCGAAGCAGCACGAGCACAAGGTGCTGCAATTGTTGAAGAGTTGCGTGCGAAGGCTCAAGAAGAGGCAGCACGTATCACTGCAGCAGCACATGCTTCAATCGAGGCTGAGCGCCAACAGGCGATCACCTCACTTCGTAATGAGGTTGGCGCACTTGCAGTTGAGCTCGCATCAAAGATTGTGGGAGAAGCTCTTGATGATCAAGCGCGTCAATCACGAATCGTTGATCGTTTTCTAGATGACTTGGAGAAGAGTAAGTAGTGAGAATTCATCTCGGAGGTAGTAGCCGCCAATCACTCGTGATTGCACGCGGCGCACTTGATGCTGCCGTAAAAGGCGCAAGTGCTGCGACCGCTTCTGAGATATCTACACAACTATTCTTTGCAACAGAAGTCTTTGCTGGGAAAGCAGCTCTTCGTCGTGCGATCACTGATCCATCACGAGATATTGCTTCCAAGAGCGCTCTGATTAAAGAACTCTTCGGATCAAAGATCGGTAAAGAAGCCTCAGATCTCATCTCTGGCGTTGCCGCTCTACGTTGGTCTGCAAGTAAAGATGTCATCTATGTGCTTGAACAACTGGCCATCGAAGCAGAAGCTTCTGCAGCCAATATCAATAATGAACTTGATCGCCTTGAGGATGAACTCTTCAGCGCTTCACGCATACTTCTTGGATCTGCCGAACTTCGTAGCGCACTCGTTGGTGGCGCCGGTGCAGATCTCAAGGCAGCATTGGTAAGTGAGCTTCTTTCAAAGAGCGCATCACCTTCGACTGTAAAGCTAGTTCGCGCACTTGTTACACAGCGTCGCGGCCGGAGTATTGAAGCAGCTTTTGCGCAATATCTCTTCGGTCTAGCAAATCGTCGTAATCGTCTTATTGCAGTCGTTCGTACTGCAGCACCTATCTCAGATGCCCAGAAGGTTCGCCTCTCTGGAGCAATCGAGAAGCAGGTAGGTCAACCAATTCGTGTCAATATCCAAGTAGATCCAACAATTCTTGGTGGAATCTCCATCAAGTTCGCGGATGAACTTATTGATGCAAGTATTTCTAATCGTCTTGCACACGCTGGTCGTGCATTGGCCGGAAAAAACTAAAGGGAGAAACACATGGCAGAGCTAAAGATCCAACCCGATGAAATTCGGGATGCCTTAGCGAATTTCGTTAAGTCATATGATCCAGGCGCGGCAGCACGCGATGAAGTAGGAACAGTAAGCCAGGCAGGCGATGGAATCGCTCGCGTTGAAGGACTTCCTTCAACAATGGCTAACGAGCTCCTGACATTTGAGAACGGAACACTTGGTCTTGCACTCAACCTTGATGTGCGCGAAATCGGTGTCGTTATCTTGGGTGGAACTGAAGGAATTGAAGAAGGAACATCCGTTAGCCGTACAGGTGAAATTCTCTCCGTACCAGTTGGAGATGGATTCCTTGGTCGCGTCGTAGATGCACTCGGTCGACCAATCGATGGCAAGGGTGAAATTGTTGCTGAAGCACGTCGTGCACTTGAATTGCAGGCTCCCTCTGTAGTTCAGCGCCAACCTGTTAAGGAACCTCTTGCAACAGGAATTAAAGCTATCGATGCGATGACAGCTATTGGCCGCGGACAGCGCCAGTTGATCATCGGCGATCGCCAGACAGGTAAGACAGCGGTTGCTGTTGACACCATCATCAACCAGCGCGAAAACTGGTTGACTGGAGATAAGAAGAAGCAAGTTAAATGTATTTATGTAGCTATTGGTCAGAAGGGTTCAACGATTGCAGCTGTAAAGGGCGCACTCGAAGAAGCCGGCGCAATGGAGTACACAACAATTGTTGCTTCTCCTGCATCAGATCCAGCAGGCTTTAAGTACCTTGCTCCATATACAGGTTCTTCAATCGGTCAGCACTGGATGTACAAGGGCGAGCACGTTCTTATCGTCTTTGATGATCTTTCAAAGCAGGCTGAGGCTTATCGTTCAGTCTCTCTACTTCTTCGTCGCCCACCAGGCCGCGAAGCGTACCCAGGCGATGTTTTCTACTTACACTCACGTCTTCTCGAGCGTTGCGCAAAGCTCTCTGATGAGCTCGGCGGCGGATCGATGACAGGTCTTCCAATCATCGAAACAAAGGGAAATGACGTTTCAGCGTTTATTCCTACCAACGTAATTTCGATTACTGATGGTCAGTGCTTCCTTGAAACAGATCTCTTTAACGCAGGTGTACGTCCTGCGATCAACGTAGGTATCTCGGTATCTCGCGTGGGTGGATCTGCTCAGACAAAGGCGATGAAGAAGATTGCAGGTCGTCTGCGTCTTGACCTCGCGCAGTACCGTGAGCTCGAAGCATTCGCAGCATTCGGTTCAGACCTTGATGCAGTATCTAAGTCACAGCTCGAGCGTGGTGCACGCATGGTTGAACTTTTGAAGCAGGGTCAGTACTCACCATATTCACTCGAGCGTCAGATTGTTTCAATCTGGGCAGGTACAACTGGAAAGCTCGACGATGTTGCAGTTGCTGATATTCGCCGTTTTGAATCTGAACTTCTCGACTTTATCGGTCGCGAACGTAAAGAAATCTTTACAGTGATCTCAGAGACTAAGCAGCTCGAAGATGACACAGTTGCAAAGATGGAAGAGGCAGTTGCTTCATTTAAGAAGCAGTTCAAGCCATCCGTTGCTGCAGCAGTGAACGAAGCGGCTGCTGATGCTCTTGATAGCGAAGCAGCTGAACAAGTGACCAAGTACGTTCCACCGGCGGCGAAGAAGTAAAAAATGGGTGCCCAACTTCGCATATATCGCCGACGGATGAGATCCGTTAAAGCGACCAAAAAGATCACGAAGGCAATGGAGTTAATCTCTGCCTCTCGTATCGTTAAGGCGCAACAACGGGTGGCAGCGTCAACTCCTTATGCAAATGAGTTGACCCGTGCGGTATCTGCAGTTGCATCATTTTCTTCAACGATTCACCCGTTGACCACACCTTCAGAGAATCCAAAGCGCGCTGCGATTTTGATCATCTCTGCAGATCGTGGAATGGCCGGAGCGTATTCAAATAACGCGATTAAAGAAGGAGAGCAGCTTGCAGCACT
The DNA here is from genome assembly GCA_027490415.1 of Streptomycetaceae bacterium. GTDB lineage: Bacteria > Actinomycetota > Actinomycetes > Nanopelagicales > Nanopelagicaceae > Planktophila. The sequence continues at coordinate 6,406 of JAIXYD010000056.1, read as the reverse complement.
CCTTCGCGAGCGAGGATTGCAGACTGCAAACTTCCTCGTTGGTCGTAAAGCTCTTAACTATTACAAGTTCCGTAACCGCGAAATTGCAGGATCATGGACAGGGTTTTCAGATAACCCAACCTATGAAGATGCACGCGCAGTTGCCGACGCACTTATCGAAGCGTTTCTTGCAGATGCGCAGACCGATATCAACGGCGTTGATGAGATCCATATCGTCTACACAGAGTTCAAATCAATGTTGACTCAGAACGCAATGGCTAAGCGCATGCTGCCTCTAGAAGTTGTTGAATCATCAACACCTGCTCCTGCTGGGCTTTTGCCTATGTACGAGTTTGAACCAAATGCGGGAGAAGTTCTCAACGCTCTTCTTCCTCGCTATATCCAAGCAAGAATCTTCAACGCGATGTTGCAATCAGCTGCCTCTGAGCATGCTGCTCGTCGTCGCGCTATGAAGTCAGCAACTGACAATGCTGATGAGTTAATCAAGTCGCTTACACGACTTGCGAATGCGGCTCGTCAAGCCGAAATTACCCAGGAAATCAGTGAAATTGTTGGCGGCGCAGATGCGTTGTCATCAGCTAGTGCAGGGAGTGAATGATGTCATCAACAGGTAAAGGCCGCGTAGCCCGAGTTATTGGACCGGTGGTGGATATTGAATTCCCAGCGGATTCAATGCCATCGATCTTCAACGCGCTTCACGTAGAGACCACCATGAGTGGAACTACACGTACCCTGACGCTAGAAGTAGCACAGCACATTGGCGACAACCTCGTGCGCGCTATCTCTATGCAGCCAACAGATGGAATGGTCCGCGGTGCTGAGGTAACAGATACCGGCGCTGCGATCTCTGTCCCTGTCGGCGATGTCACCAAGGGTCACGTGTTCAACACACTTGGCGAATCACTCGACGTTCCAACATCATCACTTGATATCAAGGAGCGCTGGCCAATTCACCGTAATGCACCAGCATTCGATCAGCTTGAGTCAAAGACAGAGATGTTTGAGACCGGTATCAAAGTTATTGACCTCCTCACACCATATGTAAAGGGCGGAAAGATCGGCCTCTTCGGTGGTGCTGGTGTAGGTAAGACAGTTCTTATCCAGGAAATGATTTATCGCGTAGCTGAAAACTTCGGTGGTGTATCTGTATTCGCCGGTGTTGGTGAGCGTACCCGTGAAGGTAACGACTTGTTCCTTGAAATGACAGAGACTGGCGTTATCAATAAGACAGCCTTGGTCTTCGGTCAGATGGATGAGCCACCTGGAACGCGTCTACGTGTTGCTCTCTCTGCTCTCACAATGGCTGAGTATTTCCGCGATGTTCAGAAGCAGGACGTTCTCCTCTTTATCGACAACATCTTCCGCTTTACTCAAGCAGGCTCTGAAGTATCAACACTTCTTGGCCGTATGCCATCTGCTGTGGGTTACCAGCCAACACTTGCAGATGAAATGGGTCAGCTACAGGAGCGCATCACATCAACACGTGGTCACTCAATTACATCGATGCAGGCAATTTACGTTCCTGCAGATGACATTACCGACCCAGCTCCACACACAACATTCGCCCACCTCGATGCAACAACAGTGTTGTCCCGTCCGATTTCAGAGCTTGGTATCTACCCAGCTGTGGATCCACTTGACTCAACTTCACGCATCTTGGATCCACGCTATATCGGTGAACAGCACTTCCGTGTTGCAAACCGCATTAAGCAGATCTTGCAGCGTTACAAGGATCTTCAAGACATCATCGCCATCTTGGGTATCGATGAACTTTCAGAAGAAGATCGCATTCTTGTAGGACGCGCACGTCGCATCCAGCGCTTCTTGTCACAGAACACATTCGTGGCAAAGGTCTTTACAGGAATCGAAGGATCATTCGTTCCACTCTCAGAGACAATCGAAGCATTCGAAGCTCTCGCAGATGGAAAGTACGATCACATTCCTGAGCAGGCATTCTTCATGTGCGGTGGCCTCGACGATGTCGAGCGCAAGGCTGCAGAATTGACGAAGGCATAACAATGGCACTTACCGTCGCACTAGTATCGCCAACACAGAAGGTGTGGAGCGGAGAAGCATCATTTATCTCAGCTCGCACTACAGAGGGTGACCTTGGAGTTCTTCCAGGTCACGCTCCTTTGTTTGGCGTACTAGTCGATGGGGCTGTAAAGATTAAGGGCGTTGATGGAAGTGTGAAGGAGTTTGTCGTCAGCGGAGGATTTTTATCTGTCTCCAACGATCGCGTCTCGATTCTTACTGAGAGCGTAGGATAATCCTACAGATTGTGTTCGGTCTGGATTAAGCGGACCGTCTTTGACTTTCCACGCATAACGAGCGAATTACTGGTCGCTCCAAATCTTGTGTATCTGACACCTTGAACTAACTCTCCGTCAGTAATTCCTGTAGCTGATAAAAACACATCATCAGAGTTACAGAGATCCGAAGTAGTAAGCACGCGAGATTCTGTTACCCCATCTTTATGAAGCTGCCCCTGTATTGCTCCACCGAGACAGATCATGGCAACTGCAGTGATAACTCCCTCAGGAGTTCCACCGATACCCATAAGCAGATCGATTCCAGTATCTGGTCGCGCAGTTTCGATAGCTGCAGCAACATCTCCATCTTGAATCAATTTGATTCTGGCACCGGTTGCCCTGATCTCTTCAATGAGTCCAAGGTGGCGAGGACGGTTGAGAACGACGACGGTGATATCGCTGACGTTAAGAGATTTTGCTCTAGCAACCGATGAGATATTTGTGGCAACTGAGGCGGTAATGTCAATGACAGAAGCCGCCTCGGGACCGGTAACAATCTTATTCATATAAAAACTATCTTGCGGGTCGAACATTGAGCCACGTGGGGCTAAAGCGATCACACTGATTGCACCATTCATTCCTTGTGCTGTTAGCGAAGTTCCATCAATGGGATCAACCGCAACATCGCAATGTGGCCCATCGCCATTTCCAACTTGTTCTCCGTTATGGAGCATTGGCGCTTGATCTTTCTCGCCTTCACCAATAACAACTACCCCAGACATATCAACGGTATTAATCATTGTGCGCATTGCTTTTACCGCTGCACCATCAGCAAGATCTTTTTCACCTCGACCAACCCACGGTGCTGCAGCAAGGGCTGCCGTCTCCGTCACGCGAACTAACTCAAGGGCTAAGTTGCGGTCTGGAATCACGTTACTTACTCCCTTGTCACATCTGCGCCAAGTGCGCGTAACTGTTCAGCAAACTCTGGGTACCCACGATCGACGTGAAAAGCTCCATCTACCGTCGTAACACCATCTGCCACGAGTGCGGCTAATACCAATCCAGCACCGGCGCGAATATCTGTCGCCTCGACTGGAGCCCCTGATAGCTCAGTAATTCCATGAATTGAGGCGTGATGGCCATCAACATGGACCTGTGCGCCAAGTCGGCTTAGCTCATTGACGAACATAAATCGTGATTCAAAAACATTCTCGGTAACAAGAGAATCTCCATCGGCAATTGAATTCATCGCGATGATAAATGGCAAGAGATCGGTAGCAAATCCTGGATAGGGAAGTGTTGCAACGTCAACAGCAGTGGGGCGTTGCTCCATCTTGACGCGCACACCGTCGGATGTCGAAGTAATAATCGCTCCAGCGGAAGCAAGTTTTTCGAGCATCACTTCCATGTGATCGGCGCGTGCACCGTGAATTGTGATATCACCTTGTGTCATTGCCGCAGCAAATGCCCATGTGCCGGCAATGATGCGATCAGTAACAGTCACATGATGAGCAGGGCGTAACTCTTTGACGCCAGTAATTGTGATGACGGGAGAACCAAGTCCTTCGATCTTTGCACCCATCGAAATTAGGAACTCTCCAAGATCAACCAAATCTGGTTCGCGTGCAGCGTTTTCGATTGTGGTCACACCTTGCGCCAACACAGCAGCTGTCATGAGATTCTCCGTTGCGCCAACGCTTGGAAAATCTAGAGCGATGTCAGCACCAGTTAGACCATTAGGAGCTTCAGCGATGACATATCCATGTTCAACGTGGGCTAGTGCACCGAGTGACTCAAGTCCCTTAATGTGAAAATCAAGACCACGAGAACCAATTGCATCTCCACCAGGTAGGGCAACTTCAGCGCGGCCAATGCGTGCAACAAGTGGCCCTAAAACATTTATTGATGCACGCATTTTGCGAACCAGATCATAATCCGCGCGGTGCATCGGGGTCTTTGGAACGTCAATTGAGAGAAGTGATCCTTCATGAATAACCGTGCAACCCAATCGCCTCAGCAGGTCAGACATAATCTCGACATCTGCAATAGCTGGAACATTTGCGATCGTGCTCTTACCCTCGGCCAAGAGCGCAGCGGCCATCAATTTCAGGACAGAGTTTTTGGCGCCACCTACATGGACCTCTCCAACCAGCCTGGCGCCACCGTGGATGCGGAAGCGGTCGTTCTGCTGGAGATTGGGCTGAGGTGCCATAGTTCCATTCTACTTATAAGGCTATCTACTTATAGGCTAGGGCCATGGTTAATCTGACCCGCATTTACACAAAGACTGGCGATGACGGCACAACATCTCTTGGAGATATGAGCCGTACATCAAAGAACGATCCTCGACTCGAGGCATACGCAACTGTCGATGAAGCAAATTCAACAATCGGTGTTGTCCTTTCAACTGATGAGTTAGCCGAAGATGTGCGTGCCTTGCTTATCAGAATCCAGAACGATCTCTTTGATGTTGGAGCAGATCTCTGTACACCTGTCGTGGATGCCCCAGCATTTGAACCATTGCGCGTCTTGGAGTCACAAGTTGTCTATCTAGAAGAAGCTATAGACCGTTACAACGCAAATCTTGAATCTCTTCGTTCATTTGTACTTCCATCAGGAACTCCTGCTGCAGCTCATCTTCATGTCGCACGTACAGTTGTTCGTCGTGCCGAGCGTTGCACCTGGGCAGCCATTCACGCATTTGGTGGTGGAGTAAATCCACTGACAGCTAAATATCTCAACCGCTGCTCAGATCTTCTCTTCGTTCTTGCACGCGTTGCAAATAAGGAAATTGGTGACCAGCTCTGGGTTCCAGGAGCTAATCGCTAACTTCTAACGACTGATATAGGTGTTGCTAGGAACCTTCTCTGTTGTTTGATCTTGATGGCATGTAATCCCAGTTGGGACTACGGCAATTGATCCAGAATAAAGTTCACCCGATGGCAGTACCAAAGTCACAACTTCTTTGGCGACTGATTTCTTAGCAAGGGTTCGCAGCATTCCCATTGTCAAGAATGATCCTGCAATATCTGGATTCGGTGTAATTACCTTTGAATCGATCTCCCAATACACACAGCCAATGAGAGAGGCCACTTGCAGGCGACCGCACGAATACTCCTTGCAGGCAGCAATCGCTTTAGCAAGTGTGGAATTACCAGCGGCAACGTTCATCATTACTTCAACAGATGGAGTTCGATAGTAAATGTCATCCATCACCTTAAATCCAAGAGGTGGCCACTTCGGAGATGGTGAAGGAGCTATTGGATTTTTCTTCTTCTTAGTCGCCGGCTTCTTTGTCGGCGTTGCCTTCTTAGTTGGGCTCGCTTTCGCTGTTGGAGTGGCAGTTGCCTTCACTGTCGCGGATGCGGATGCAGATGCAGATGCAGAAGGAGTTGGCGTCGATGTAGCAGCTACACCGTGTGCGGGAACGAGTGCGAGGCTGAGCCCAAAAACTAATGCAGCGCGTTTCATCGATCACTCCATCTAAAGGTGCGCAATGAGAATACAAGACCGATTACTAGCCACACGGTGATCACAAGGAATGATTTACCAATTTCCCATTGGCCAGCAACTTCTTGTGAAGCAAATGAGTCGGGGAGAAAGACTGAGCGCATTGCCTGCGTCATCCATTTGAGAGGGAAAATCGCTCCGACCTGCTGCATCCATGTAGGCAGTTGAGTGAAGATAAAGAAGACTCCACTTATGAATTGAAGAACAATAACAACGGGGGAGACAACTGCTGATGCCCCACGTCCGCTCTTTGGAATTGCCGAGAATGCGATGCCAAGGGTTGTTGAAGCTGCACTTCCCCAAATAATGAGCCAGGTAAAGGTGAACCACTTATATGGATCGGTTGGTAGATCAACACCAAAGAAGGCGACTCCGGCTGCAAGCAAGAGAATGACTTGAATAATCATCGTGACGAAGACGAGTATTGATTTTCCAATGAAGTAGCTAGCTGCAGCCATTGGAGTTCCGCGCAAACGTTTGAGTGAACCAAATTCACGTTCAATCGGGATCATGATCGCAAGGTTCTGGAACCCTGAATTAACAAGGCCGGATGCAATCATTCCTGCGACGAAATATTGGCTAAATGTGACATTTGGCGCGATCGATTCCGAAAATACCGAACCGAAAATTGCCAAGAGAAT
>JAIXYD010000049.1 GCA_027490415.1 Streptomycetaceae bacterium | reverse complement strand
GCGTAATTAGTAATAACGCCGATAATCAATCCCATGATTGAGAGCCTTCATTCCCCGCATGTCGGGCGAGTGAAGGCTCTTATCGGTTCAAGGGGTGTTAAGGAACGTAGCGAATCTTCACTCTTCGTCGCTGAGGGGATTCAAGCGTTACGCGAAGCCCTTACCTGTCAGCAGGGCCCTGCCATTGAGACTTTGTATTTAAGTCCATCGGGAATCGATCGAATCACGGGTCTCGATGTGACAGAAGTGAATGTTGTCGAAGTTACAGATGCAGTGATGCAGGCGATGACATCAACGGTTACGCCGCAGGGGATCGTGATGGTCTGTTCGATACCCAGCTACCAACTTTCAGATATTTCAATTACGCCGGACTCGTTCTTTATTTACTTAGACCGAATACAGGATCCAGGAAATGCCGGCACAATTCTTCGCTCTGCCGATGCTTTTGGTGCACGTGCGATTATCACTTCACCACATAGTGTGGATATGTACTCGCCTAAAGTTGTGCGTTCGACAGCTGGGTCGCTCTGGCATATCCCGGTCTTTGAGTCGATGGAGTTATCAACCCTTCTTTCTGAATTAAAGAATCCTGAGTGCATCGTTCTTTCATCGCATGCAAGTGAGTCAATCGTTGATTTTCGTGCCTCTGGTCCATGTGTAGCCGTATTTGGAAATGAGGGAGCAGGTACCAGTTCTTCTGAATTAGCTGTAACTGCTCGCACAGTTGCGATTCCAATGTCAGGTCAGGCGGAGAGTCTGAATCTCTCTGCTGCGGCTTCGATCGTAATGTTCACGCTTTCTCGTCCTTCGCACGGTTAGAATACGCTCCATGGATCAGGCAGAGGTTTCGTCATGGGTGAAAGCGGCCGAAAAGGCCTTCGCTGCGGCAACTGACCTAGATTCACTAAAAGAAGCCCGCCTTGCTCACTTGGGAGATAAGTCTGCGATTGCTCTTGCAAGCCGTGGTCTTGGATCTCTTCCGGCGGATCAAAAAGCTTCAGTTGGAAAAATGATTGGTGAAGCTAAAGCTGCGATCACTGCTTATCTAGAGAAGGTAAGCGAAAAACTTGAACTCGAACAGAACGAGCGAGTACTCCGTGATGAAGTTGTAGACATCACCCTTCCGGTTTCACGTGGGCATAAGGGTGGCCTTCATCCAATAACAATTATTAAGAATGAAATTTCAGATTTCTTTATTGAGCAAGGATTCTCTGTCGCCGAAGGCCCAGAGCTAGAGTCGGGCTGGCTGAATTTCGATGCTCTCAATATCCCAGCCGATCATCCAGCTCGAACCATGCAGGATACATTTTTCATAGAGCCAGTTGAATCCGGTGTAGTTCTTCGCACCCACACATCACCGGTACAGATTCGCACGATGCTTACATCGCAACCACCTATTTATGTCATATGCCCAGGACGCACCTTTCGCGCCGATGAACTCGACGCTACCCACAGTCCCGTCTTTCATCAGGTTGAAGGTCTTGTTGTAGACAAGGGAATGTCCATGGCGCATCTGAAAGGAACTCTCGATAATTTTGCTCGCCACATGTTTGGCCCAGATGTGACCACTCGACTTCGCCCATCGTTCTTCCCATTTACTGAACCAAGTGCTGAAGTTGACATCTTCTTTAACAATCGTTGGATCGAATGGGGCGGTTGTGGAATGGTGAATCCAAAGGTTCTGGCAACCTGCGGAATAGATACTGATGTTTATTCAGGTTTCGCATTTGGAATGGGTCTCGAGCGCACCCTCATGGTTCGCCATGGAATCACAGATATGCATGACATTGTTGAGGGCGATCTCCGATTCACACGCCAGTTTGGGATAGGTCTCTAACATGCGCGCACCGTTATCGTGGATCAAGGAGTTTGTTGAACTTCCAGATTCGATCACTGCAGAACAAATCGCTGAGGGTCTTATTCGGGTTGGCTTTGAAGTTGAAGAAATAATTAAGCAGGGTGCCGACTTAACTGGTCCACTTGTCTTTGCCAAGGTTCTTTCAATTGAAGAGTTGACCGACTTTAAAAAGCCAGTGCGTTATGTCGGTTTGGATTGCGGCGAGAAGGAAACTCGCTTTGTTATATGCGGTGCTACAAATTTCGAAGTTGGAGATCTTGTTGTCGCAGCTCTTCCTGGTGCCGTTCTGCCCGGCGATTTTGCTATCTCTGCTCGTGAAACTTACGGCAAGGTGTCAAATGGAATGATCTGCTCGGCGCGTGAGCTTGGGTTAGGTGAAGATCATTCAGGAATTATGACTTTCGCAGATGGTGCTGTCAGCATTGGTGCGGATGCAATTGAAGGTTTGCTTATCAATGATGTCATCTTTGATATTGCAGTAAATCCAGATCGTGGTTACGCCCTTAGTATTCGTGGCATTGCTCGTGAAGTTGCTGGTTCACTTAATCTCAAATTTACCGATCCAGTTGAAGCACTCCGAGGCTTAACTTTTCCAGAGACAGGAAAAGGCGTTCCCGCAAAGATTGCTGATCCAGCAACGGCATCAGTTTTTTACTTGCGCACACTCACTAACTTTGACCCCGCTGCAACAACTCCACTTTGGATGCGCCGCCGTATAGAGAAGATGGGAATGCGTTCAATCTCTCTCGTTGTTGATGTCACTAACTATGTCATGCTCGAACTAGGCCAACCACTGCACGCATTTGATAAGTCAAAGATCAAAGGTGGACTCACTATTAAACGTGCGGGTAAAGTGCAGCCCTTCACAACTCTTGATGGACAGATTCGTCATCTAGATCCAGACGACCTCATGGTCTGGGACGATGAACAGCCTCTTGCGTTAGCCGGGACAATGGGTGGAGCTTTCTCGGAAATTTCAGAAACGACCACTGAGATTGCACTCGAGGCGGTTCGTTTTGAACCAATCTGTATTGCAAAAAATTCGCGACGTCACAAACTCTCATCAGAGGCATCACGACGTCTTGAACGGAGTGTGGATCCATCGCTGGCCGAGTTTGCCTCAGCCCGTTTTGTTCAATTACTCACTGCACATAGTTCGGCCGAACATGTTGCAACCGTGGTCGATGGAAAGCCTCGTTATGCACCACTTCTGATGTTAGATCCTGCATACATTTCTGATGTTTTGGGTTTAGAGATCCCACCTGCAAAGATTGCCGAACTCCTTCGAGTCGTGGGATGCGATGTAGATGAGAAAACTTTCGAAGTAGATCCACCATCATGGCGTTGGGATCTTTTAACGCCAGCGGACTTAGCTGAAGAAGTTGCTCGAATGATCGGCTACGACAAGATTCCTTCGGTTCTACCTCCGCGCCCTCTGCACGCGTCTCTGACTTCTAATCAGAAGCGACGTCGCGCAGTCGCGCAAATGTTGGCTAATCGCGGATTAGCCGAAGTTCAGACATTCCCATTCACCAATCAAGAGACGATCGATTTTATGGGCTTTGTTGGTGAGAGAGCTTCTACCTACAAGATCGCCAACCCGATGTCTGAAGAATTTCCACTGATGCGGGTTCATCTTGTGCCCGGCTTGATCGAAGTCGCAGCCCGTAACATCAGTCGCGGCGCAAAAGATTTCGCAATTTT
>JAIXYD010000139.1 GCA_027490415.1 Streptomycetaceae bacterium | reverse complement strand
GAAACTGAACTATTGATGAGTGCACTTGTGGCATAAAGGTTGCCATTTAAGTACACCCTCATATTTGAACCATCAAACGAGTAAGAGGCATAAACAATTTCACCGGCTGGAATTTGTGTTGTTCCGGTCACGAGCCAAGGACTTACGTTACGACTCGCAGTCAAGACATTGCTCGCAAGTAGGAATGTGTAGGTCGCCCCCACATTCCCATTGAAATTTCCAATTAAGCAGCTGTTTTTGTTTGGATCCGAAGTTTTGAAGGTCAAATTGAGTGTAAAAGGTAATGCTCCATTAAATAGATAATTAGTTGTGCCAAGCGTGAAGAACTGACTACTTCCGTTGAGTGAAAAGGCACCCTCGGATGCGTTATATGTGGGGCTGCCCACCAACGTGGCGGCTGCTTCTGCGCCAGCTACGCCCGCTACCTTGTTTGTCCAAGAAGATCCACTAACTGTGCTTGCATCGGAAGCATCAAGATGCAGGACTAGCCCGTTTGAAATTGGCGAACCTTTGACTAACTGTCCCGCTGAAAGCGTTGTGTTCGCGCTTGTTCCGACTGCAGTCGTGGATTCAATCGCACGAGTTGTCGTAGCGGTATTTGGAGCATATTGAATTGTCGAGTTCCACTGTGCGTAAAGGGTGATGTCGTTTGCAGGTGTGAATGAAGCTCCCGCAGCATAATTTTGACCTAATCCGTTGGCCTGGGTATTCCACCCTGCGAATCTAAATCCATTGCGAGTCAATGTTCCAGCCGAAGCAAGAGTTACTGAACTTGAAGCGACTGATTGTCGAACTGAAGAAACACTGGGTGATCCGGTTCCGTTGTTCACATTAAAGGTGGTTGTAAAAGTAGTTGTGTATCTGATAACGACAACGCCAGCTCCGCCGATTCCCCCAGATGTTCGCTTATAAACCAAATTTGTGACACCGGAACCATTTATTGTGGGATCGCAGGCGTTACCACCACCACCACCTCCACCTGTTCCATTAACACCGTTCGCGCCGACTGATGCACCTGGTCGATAGGTCGTACTTTCTCCTGCTTCATAGAGCCAATTTGCGCCACGTCCACCGCTGGTTGAGACATCACCCACTGTTCCGCCACCAGCTAATCCGTATATGGCACCAATAGATGCACTATTAATGTTGGAACCCCAGCCAGCACCACCTGCACCGCCATAAAATGTTGAAGCTCCTGATATTGAGTTTGATGGAGCTGTCGTGGAGAGAGCTCCACCCGCACCTCCACCACCATTTAAAAACCAGCGTGAACTTGGCCACGACGAAGAACTCGCACGCTGTGTTGCACTTATAGCTGCGACGCAGCTACTGCTAGGAGGAACCGCTGTGGCACTTTGGCCATTGGTGCCAGTTCCACCAAAACCACCACTGCCCCCTGCGGGTACAACTGTGCTCTGCCAACCGCCACCACCGGATCCAGGGTTGGCTTGATATCGCGTCGTTCCCCCCCATGAAACCGTTGATGCAGCACCAGCATTGCCCGCACCACCACCGCCACCAATTTGGAAAGAGATGGTTGTTCCTGCTGAAGGAATCCACGATGGTGAAGCACCCGAGTACCGAAGTTCTCCTCCTCCTCCACCGTTTCCACCATCCCAGCCACCACCACCGCCACCTCCAACTACAAGAATTTGAAAGTTATCACCATTTGAAGGCACTACCCATGAATTAGTTACAGTGGTATTCGCAGCAGACTGAATTGTCACGATGCAATCTCTTCCAGAAGCAGTAACAGTAACCCCGCTTGTACTTCCAACATCTTGCACGCAGCTACCGTCACCTGCGGCAACTGAAGCTGCTTGAGCGACTTGAGGCGAAACTGCGGAGATTACTGTGAAGAATGGTGCGATAAGGGAAACGATTAGCGCCTTGCGGACGCGGATTCCCCAGAGCTTAAAATCTAATTTAGCCATTTGCTGCGGACTCAAGCGTTGTCTTTGCAACATCTCTCATGATTGCAAGTGGGCTGGCAAAAGTTACTGTAAAGATTGCGGTTGTTGATTCATAACGAATGCTTTCATGTCGATCTCCATAGCCAATGTTTCTTCCTGACGGACTGATCAGAGTCACACTCTGCGCGGCCGTCGCTTGTGTTGCATTTGCAGCAATAACCATCACAACTGCGGTTCCAGTCTCAGTACAGCACGGATAAGAGGTACCTCTGCTGGTGTAAGCAATATTTGTGAACAAGTCCATTGGTGTCGGATTTGTTGCATCGTAGAGACGTAAACGAATTGATGTGTTGGCACAACGAGCAACATCTAAACCAGAGAGTTCAATGCTTTCAACGCGAGAGTACCCATCTGCAAATGCATTTCCAGATTTAAGGTTGACATTCATGAACTGATCACAGGATGTAATGCGATAGATTCCCTGACCGAATTCGACTCTGTTATCCCCATTAATTGTCACGTTAATCGCAAAAGTGGTTCCAACCAGGGAAATGATCACTGCGAGTAGCGTGAGGCGAAAGCCGCGAGACGAAAAACGTCCTGGCTTCTCTGCCGAATCTGGCATACCCAATCCCACGATAGCTCCCTGAAAAATACGCCTAAATTAGGCCGTCAGTCTACCTTTTTAGGCTGCCTGCGTTAACCCTCCTCAGAGGACCTCAAGATCGAAATTACGCGCTGAGGTGCCCCCTGGGGCAACTACTTCGATTCCGGTCTCGCCGGCTGGAAGTCCAGCTGGGACCTGAACTGTTATCTGGGTATCTGAATCGACGCTGAAGTTAGTTGCTTGGGTGAAGACATTGAATATCACCTGAGTTGTTCCGGTGAAGTTGATACCAGTAATCACCAGCATATCTCCCACATATCTTGTATAAAAATCCAGCGAAAGAATTCTGGGGACACAGCCAGTCGTACAAACATCTGGTCCCTTCGTTAGCGGAACAGTTGGTGTAATTGTAATTCCGGTTGTTGTGTTTTCAACGACTGGTACTACATAAACCTTGAACTCAAGAACCGTCACTGTCGAAGTATCAGAAATTGCCACGCGGTAATTTCGATCTGCTGGTTTTGTGGCTATCACAGAACAACTTCCCGCAGAATCAGCTTGTAGGTACCAGACACTTTGACCGCCTGAGTTCGAGAGAACACCATATGCAATTCGGCAATTTGTCGCGGTTCCATTGATGGCTGTGTACGTCACGGCTGGCGTTGATGGGTGACCTCCAGTCGTTCGTAAGGTAACTGGGAAAGCTAGATCGCCAGTTAAATTAGTGAAAACAAGTTCTGGTTGATCAATTTGCTCAATTACAAATTCTGCAAATACATAGACTGGTGAATTGTAATTGGCTAAAGATCCTGAGGTAAGAGAAAGTGCTGAAGGAGTGATGCGATAAGTGCCTCCTAATGTTGGAGCAGTTGTACTCGAGTAGGCAGTATCACCGACGTTGGTATAAGTAAAAGTTAATGACGTACTCGCAACATCAGTGAGCTTTAATCCGCTCACTGTAAATGTCGGTGTAATCACTGCAGTGGATCCTGTGTATGCGACCGGGATCGTTTGTCCTACGCGCACTTCAGGTCCATCGGCCTTTGCAGTTGTAATTGAAAGCGCGGTGGAAGTATCGCCCAAGTAGTTAATTCCTTCAGCGATTCGTGCGGTTAGACCACAGGTTCCTGATCCAGCAGTGGCAGTGATTTCACCCGAAGGCTCATCGAAGGAACATGAAGTAGGCGAGGAAGCGGTGTAAGTGATCAATCCATCAAGTGCTCCCGCGCTCACAGTGGTTGTCACGGTTGCCGTATCGCCATACTTAATTGTTAAGGCCGAAGCTGTAAGTGTGATCGTGCGAGCAGCTTTGGCAATCGTTACATTCTTTGAAACGGTGGTCGTGAGGTAATTGAAGCCCTCAGGTACATCCATTGTTACTGAACACGTTCCAGCCTCGAGGATAGATAGTGCACCTGTCGAAGAATTAACACTGCATTTGTCTGGGGTGGTTTGACTGAAGACAGGAACTGCTTCACCAAGTTTGGTAACCGTAGTTGTCTCTGTCCCACCAAGTGAGTACGTCAGTTGGTTGTTGTTTCGATAATTAAAGTTTGCAACTTGTGATGCTCGGATAATTTCAAGGTTTCCAGAAACGTAGGAAATGGCACGGTAATTACTGGATGCACCGGTTGAGAAGACAAGGGCTGATGGGCGGATCTCATAACTATCTCCAGCTAAGCGAGGTGCAGTAGTTGAGTTCCAGGATGGTGCCGTAGTGTCATTTGGCGCACCGATATAAGTCATAGTTACCGCAGTGGCGGAATCAATCTCTGCGAGGCCAGTTATCGTAAATCCTCGAGTCACAGCAGTTGTTGTGTCAGTGAATACAAAGCTTTCTGACCGTGCAGTCACCGTCAAGGTGTCAGCTTGAGTTACAACGACCGACATTGTTGTTGTAATTCCTGAGTTGTAATTTGCTGTATCGGTTGGAGTAAATACAGCAGAAATGGTTCGGGTTGCAACAGTGCTTGGAACCCAGCGACAAGTAGCAACAAAAGCTGTTGTGGACTTAGTTCCACAGCCTGTAATTGTTGTTCCGTTATCTCTAAAGTTAACAACTCCACCTGTGCTTGCCTGGGCTGAAAGAGTTACTCCAAATCCATACGGAGTTGAAGTAACGCTCCCGGGGAGAGACAGAGTCAATACAGGGTTAGCTTTTGCAACAGTAATGTTGATTGTTACAGGTGCACTCACAGCTCCGGTGCTATCAGTGACCTTAACTGTATGGCTATAACTTCCAGCGGTCACGGATTCAGGGATGGATAACGTAAGCAGCCCTGCATTACCAGAACCACCCGCCGAAGAAACAAGATAAGAAATTCTGCTGCTATCAGCATCAACGGTTGGCGTTACATAACGAAGGACAACAATTCCAGATGCACCATTACCACCAACTAAATCAGCTCCGGAGGACCAACCAGATCCACCGCCACCTGCACCAGTATTCGGGGTTGGATTTGATGGTGTGGAAGATGTGTTTGTTCCCGAACCGCCATTTGGTGCTGGAGCACCTCCGCAATCGCCACCAGCGCCACCACTTGTATTTGCTGCGAATGCAACATTAGTTCCACCTCCGCCACCGGTTGCATAACAGAGTGAAGTTCCAGTTATCGCGTTGAGAGTTCCAGCTCCACCTTTACCAGCCGAGCTAGTGTTGTTAACTGGTGTTGCACCGATACCTGAAGCACCACCACCACCTCCACCTGGCCAAGCATTGTTCATTGCTGCTTGTCCACCTTCGTTTCCTTGATTTAACGTTCCCAATCCAATTGAGGCACTTATTGACGCTGTGTATCCAGCTGCACCACCGCCCGATCCACCATTCTTGCCACTTCGCGCCACTGATCCACCGGTGATTGCACCACCGCCACCACCACCGCCTTTGACGAGTGTTAAGGATCCAAATCGGCTATCGCCGCCATTATTTGCAGAGTCGAGAAGAACACCAGTACCACCTGCACCAACAATTACTGAATATGAAGTATTTGGCACAACTGGTTGCGAAGCAACATATTGGTAACCACCTGCACCTCCACCGCCACCTGCACGCGTTCCACCTGCACCGCCACCACCGACTACTAATACACTCGCTGTTTCAACTCCCCGTGGTGCTACCCAATTACAGGTTCCATCTCCACGAATTTGATCTACGGTGTACGAGGTTCCATTTACCGTTCCATTGTTCCCATCACCGATATACGTTGAGCGAGAAACTGCACATATGTTGGATGCGCTAAAAACAAATGGGCCTGTGCCTCCACTGGAGTTGAAACCAGTGGTAAATGCTTCGCCATATGTTGCATTCACGGTCTGTGTTCCAGTCAAAGCCACAGGTGCGTTCACTCTTATTGTGAAGTTCATTCGGCCGGTTGCACCAAGACCATCGGTTACTGTCAATGTTTCGTTATATGTTCCTGCAGTAACGGTAGAGCTAACAGAAACTCTCGCTAGGCCATTGACTGTTGATGAAACTGTGATGCCTGCACTGGTTGGATTTGAGACGAGTGAGAATGTGTAGGTTCCATTTCCGCTCACTGCAGTGAAAACGGGAGATGTAAATGCCACCCCAAAAGTCGTGACCAAATTAGTTGCACCTGAAACAGTTGGTGGTCCATTGACAGTGATCGTTATGACCGTTGAAGTTTCAGCACCCAATGTGTCTGT
>JAIXYD010000142.1 GCA_027490415.1 Streptomycetaceae bacterium | reverse complement strand
TGAACGCAGAAACTCATATGTTTGTGCGCTACATACCGTCCCCATCGCAATCTTCATTTGAGGTGGGTCCGCTCACCTTTCATTTCTATGCACTCTGCATCATTGCAGGTATTGCCGTCGCTATCTGGTTAGGTGATAAGAGACTTCGTGCCCACGACCCATCGTTGGTGACAGTTGTCTCTGATGTGGCAATTTTTGCGGTGCCTGCTGGAATTATTGGTGGCAGGATTTATCACGTTCTTTCATCTCCCAGTGATTTCTTCGGCAGTACAGGTACGCCGCTCGATATCTTTGCAATTTGGAAAGGTGGACTGGGAATCTGGGGTGCAATCTCTCTTGGGGCGCTCGGTGCTTATTGGGGATATCGAAGAGTCCAGATCAAACGTGAAGATATTTCACTTCCACCCTTTCGCATCTTTCTTGATGCCTTAGCGCCAGGAATTTTGTTAGCGCAAGCAATTGGTCGTTTTGGCAATTGGTTTAACGTTGAACTTTTCGGTAGACCTCTTGATACGTGGTGGGCGTTAGAGGTTCCACTTGCCAAAAGACCTTCTGAGCTTAGAACGTTTGAAACTTTTCACCCAACCTTTCTCTACGAAGCAATCTGGTGTTCAGTGATTGCTCTTTGCTTGATACTCCTTCGCAAGAAGCTTCTTCCAGGTCAGGCTTTTGCAATCTATATCGCGTCATACTGTCTCGGCCGCTTCTTTATTGAGAGTATTCGAATCGATTCGGCTAATCTCTTCTTTGGCTTACGCCAGAACGAATGGGTGAGCATTGTGATTGGGACTATTGCTCTGACTTACCTCTTACGAATCAGGCAGAAATCAAAAACCCTCGGCTAAGATTGCTCTATGAGTCTTGAAGCGATCTACCAGCGGAACCTCCAGCATCGCGCCCATCGTGCGGGCTGGTTACGCGCTGCTGTTCTGGGAGCTAATGACGGTTTAGTTTCAACTGCAAGTCTCATGATTGGTGTTACCGCTGCTAATCCAGGTAACGATAAATTTCTGATCACTGCAGGAGTTGCAGCAATCGCAGCAGGTGCAATGTCGATGGCTGTTGGCGAGTATGTCTCAGTGCGATCACAAAATGATGTTGAAGAATCCGATAAAGAATTAGAGATCGAGCACTTAGCTGTCGATCCAGATGGCGAGTTGCTTGAGCTAGCTCAGATTTATGTTCAACGAGGATTGACGCCAGAACTCGCAGAAGAAGTTGCTCGCCAGATGCACGAACGTGATCCGCTAGAAGCGCATCTGCGTGATGAACTCGGTCAGACTCCGCAGAATAAAGCGCGTCCGCTACAAGCCGCACTCGCATCTGCTGCAAGCTTTACCGCTGGCGGATTGATTCCGTTTGCCGGAGCATTTGCACCAACGCCTGGAACAATCGCACTGAGTATTGTCGGATTTGCTCTCATCGGACTTCTGATTACAGGAATCTTGAGCGCCAAGACCGCAGGCAAGGCAATCTTGGGGCCTACAGTTCGAGTCATGCTTGGAGGAGCCATCGGTATGGCTGTCACCGCGGGAATCGGACGCCTGCTTCACGTCAATCTGGGGTAGTTGCCCAGGATCACCGTTTTTATCTTTCACTCTGGGCTGTCAGTTGCTACCCTGTGCATGGGTCAGCGTTGTCCCGTTGAAATTACACGGTAACCGACAACTGGAGATCTCCTTCGATGGCTCTTCCATCTTCATTCCCAGCAGCACAGGGTTTGTACAACCCTGCCAATGAGCATGATGCATGCGGCGTTGCGATGGTGGCCACTCTCAACAAAGTTGCAACCCATGAAATTGTTGCGCAAGCTCTCACTGCACTTCGCAATCTCGAACACCGTGGCGCTGCTGGAGCTGAACCAGACAGTGGTGACGGAGCTGGAATTTTAATTCGTGTTCCTGATGCTTTCTATCGCGCAATCACAGATTTTGAACTTCCAACAGAAGGAAGTTACGCAACAGGAATCGCATTCATTCAGCCTGGATTTGATCCAACTTCATTAATTCAAACTCTTGCAACCCAAGAAGGTCTTGAAGTAATTGGCTGGCGTGACCTACCAACAAATCCACAGTCAGTTGGAAAAACAGCACAGTCTGTTATGCCTATCTTCAAGCAGTTGTTTATCAAAGGCCGCAACGGCGAAAGTGGTATCGCTTTAGATAGATTGGCATTTGCACTACGTAAGCAGGCAGAACATGCTGGAGAAATCTATTTCCCTTCATTCTCATCAAAGACAATTGTCTATAAGGGAATGCTCACCACCGGCCAGTTGGAAGAGTTCTTCCCTGATCTCAGTGATGAGAGAGTTGCATCTCCGCTAGCTCTCGTGCACTCGCGTTTTTCTACCAATACATTTCCATCGTGGCCTCTTGCACACCCATATAGATTCATTGCCCACAACGGCGAAATCAACACGGTAAAAGGCAATCGCAACTGGATGCGTGCTCGTGAAGCACTCCTTGCAAGCGACCTTATTCCCGGAGACATCTCACGCCTCTTCCCAATTGTAGAAATGTCAGGAAGTGACTCCGCCTCTTTTGATGAAGTTCTAGAACTTCTCTATCTTGGTGGTCGCTCACTCCCACATGCAGTCCTCATGATGATTCCTGAAGCATGGGAGAACCATGCGACTATGTCTAAAAAGCGTCGTGATTTCTACGCATTCCATTCTTCTCTCATGGAGCCATGGGATGGACCTGCATGTGTGACATTCACAGATGGCGATCAGGTAGGTGCAGTGCTTGATCGCAACGGTCTACGTCCTTCGCGTTTCTGGGTTACACATGATGGAATGGTCGTTCTTGCATCTGAGGCTGGAGTTCTTGATTTTCCTGCAGAGAAGATCGCGCGCAAAGGTCGCTTGCAGCCAGGAAAAATGTTCCTTGTCGATATCGAAGCAGGACGCATTATCGAAGATGATGAAATCAAAGATACTTTGGCCGACGCTGCCCCGTACGGAAAATGGGTAGAAGAAGGAGTCGTCAAGCTCTCTGATCTTCCAGCCCGCGAGCACATTATCTATCCGCATTCATCTGTTGTTCGCCGCCAGCGTGCATTCGGATATACCGAAGAAGAACTTCGAATCATCATCACTCCGATGGCAAAAAATGGAGCAGAAGCTCTTGGCTCCATGGGTACCGATACTCCAATTGCTGCATTATCAAATAAGCCTCGTGTTCTATTTGATTACTTCACTCAACTCTT
>JAIXYD010000020.1 GCA_027490415.1 Streptomycetaceae bacterium | reverse complement strand
TTCGCCTCAGCCATCCGCACCGAAGCCAACATCCCCACAGCCGCAGTCGGCCTCATCACCGAACCCGAACAAGCCGAACACATCATCGCCACCGGCGAAGCAGATGCAGTCTTCTTAGCGCGCGCAATGCTCCGCAATCCTCGATGGGCACTTATGGCTTCAGAGAAACTTGGTCACAGAATTGATTGGGCGTTGCCGCTGGATAGAGGGAGGACTGTTTAGAAATACAAATTTTTCCGTTAAGCGGAACACAGACTCTTCGATCTACACGAGTCTTTCTTGTAACCATTCTTCAGTCAGGGATTCAGCCTGCTTGATAACTGTTTCAATTGCCTGATTAGAAAAATCAGGTGGATAACCGTACTTATCTAGTAAGTCTCGCACCATTACACGAAGAGCTGCTTGAGTTGATTCTCGAACCGACCAATCAACCTTAATGTTCTCACGTACTTTTCGAGTGAGTTCCTGAGCCAACCGGACTAGATCCTCATGCTTCATCTCACGTGCCGCCGCCGCATTGACCTCTAGCGCGTCGTAGAAGGCAACTTCATCTTCTGTAAGACCATCGGCGTTACCGGCTTTAATCTGATCATTCAGTTTTTTGGCTAATTCAATGAGTTCTTCGATTAACTGGGCAGTTTCAATGCTTCTGTTGCGATATTTTGAGAGCGCCGCTTCAAGAAGCTCTGAGTACATAGAGTTCTTCACAATATTTGTCTTAAAGCGAGCTTTAATTTCACCCTTAAGCAAACGACTCAACGCTTCGACCGCAAGATTACGTTCCTTCATCGCTCGGATTTCACGAAGAAATTCTTCGTCAAGCAACCCAATATTTGGGCGATTAAGTCCAGCCACACTGAAAACATCGATGATTCCCTCTGGAACTATTCCTCGAGATAGAGCCTGGCGTATAAGCGCCTCTCGTTCAGCGTTAGTGTGCTTTGTAATGGTGTGGTCACTCTTGTCTAGCATCACACGAATGGCTTGGTAGAGCGCCACTTCTTCGCGCGCGGCGATCGCCGAGACTTGGCTATTCACCAATGCATAAGCCTTCGAGAGAGAAGCAGATGCATCTGAAAAACGCTTCTTTCCGTCCTCTAAATGGATTATAAAGTCAGCAATCTTTGGAATTACCGCATGCGGCCTCTCCTTAAAACCATCGATGGGACAACCATGCAATAGATCACGGATTACGGTTAATTTTTCAAAGAAGACACCAAGTGCCTCTTCGATAAACTCAACAGGGACTGATTCCTTCTTTCCCTTTGTGTATGTCGCAAGAGCGTCCTTAAGTTCAGTAGCAATTCCGATGTAATCAACAACTAATCCACCAGGCTTGTCGCGGAATACGCGATTAACACGCGCAATCGCCTGCATCAGGCTGTGACCCTTCATCGGCTTGTCCACATACATCGTGTGACATGGTGGTGAGTCATATCCAGTTAGCCACATGTCTCGCACAATTACAATCTTTAGTTCATCCGTTGAATCCTTAAAACGGTTCTCCAAATCTCGCTTCTGTGGTTCCGTGTAAGCATGTGGACGTAACTTCTCGTTATCTGATGCTGACGAATGGAAGACAATTTTAATTGCACCCTTACGGTGGTCGTCATTGTGCCACTGCGGACGAATTTTGATTATCTGGTTGTATAAATCCACACATATGTTTCGACTCATGCCCACAACCATGGCTTTTCCATCTGCTAGCTCTGGTGACATGCAACGATTCTCGTAATGGCTAACAATGTCTTGGGCTATCTTCTCTAAGCGAGGCTCTGCCCCAACTATCTGCTCAAGCTCAGCCCACCTTTTCTTCAGGCTAGCCTGCATATTCTCTTCTTCATCCTCAACAAGGTCTTCAGCTAATTCATCAAGTTCTTTTTTGGCATCATCTGGAAGCTCAAGTGCGACAAGTCGGCTCTCATAATAAATAGGAACAGTCGCCCCATCTTCATTTGCCTGCGCCATGTCATAAACATCGATTTCATCTCCGAATACAAGGCGAGTATCTCTATCCGCTTCCGCAACTGGTGTCCCGGTAAAAGCTATAAAAGTAGCGTTTGGCATTGCATCACGAAGATGCTGCGCATAACCCACCTTGAACTTATTGTCTTTATCGATACGAGCGCTAAACCCATATTGAGAACGATGAGCCTCATCAGTAAATACGAAGACGTTTCTACGCTCCGTTAGAGCTGGGAACTTAGTTTCACTATCCTCAGGTGCAAACTTCTGAATAGTCGTGAAGATGACACCACCCACTGGGCGAGTACTAATCATCTCTCGTATTTCTTCACGCGAGTCTGCCTGCTCAGGTGTTTGTCGCATCAGTGCCTTCGCAGCCACAAAGGTGTCGAAGAGTTGATGGTCAAGGTTCTTTCGGTCAGTGACTACAACAATTGTCGGATTCTTTAACGCCTTGCTCGTTGCAAGCATTCCCGCAAGGCAAGCCATCTCAAAGCTCTTACCCGCTCCCTGCGTATGCCACATCAGGCCGCCGCGACCATCACCATTATCTGCACTCGCTGTTAAGGCGCGTGTATACGCTTTCTTCACGGCAAAGAACTGGTGGTAGGCGGGAAGCATTTTGATTGTCTTCTGACCAGGAATAAAGACTGTGAAGTGCTGAATCATGTCCAACACATTGCGCTTGCTATACAAACCTTCAATCAGCGTCTGGGTATGGCCAAATGACCCATATGGGTCGCGAACTTCACCATCAATCGAACGCCACTTCAAGAAACGCTCTTGGTCTGCAGTCAAACTTCCCATGCGGGCATCAGCGCCGTCAGCAATCATGAGTACCGAGTTGTAATAGAAGAGTCTTGAAATCTGCGCCTTATAAGTCTGTAACTGCTCGAATGCCTGCCAGATATCTGTATCTAAATCTGATGGGTTCTTCAACTCCAGCACACTAATTGGAATTCCATTTAGGAATAGAACGATGTCAGGCCTGCGAGTTCCAGCATCTGCATCCACCTGGACTGAATACTGATTAACCGCCAACCAATCATTATTTTCTATATTCTCAAAATCGATTAACCAAAGTAACTTCGTGGTCTCGTCGCCTGATTCATCACGGACTTTTACGGAGATTCCCTCTGTCATCCATTGATGTATCTGCTGGTTCGCTTTGAGTACATCCGTCTCCCCTGGAGACTCCAACATCTGACGAACTTTCCTAATTACTTCCTTAGGTGTTCCTGGATTAATTCGTGAAATTGCATCCTCTACCCGACCAACTAACAAAACATCTTTATGAGAAGAGCGCTCAGGCATCATTCCATCATGAGCAATCTCAGGACCTTTCGCCCAAGTCCAGCCAATCCCCTGAAGCCAATCTAGACATTGGAGCTCATAAGCATCCTCGTTGTAAGCCACCATCACGAGGCCCACATTTCTTCAGGAATCTGCAGCTCGCCTGAAACCAACCGCGGAAGAAGTAAATCTCTTGCAACCTGCAAATTCTCAATTTGACGAGTGAGCTGCTCAAGCTCCAACACTATTGGCTCAACAATTTCTGAATATAGCTTAACAACTAGAGGTGAAGGTTTAAGAAATGGAATTTCCCTAAAAGCCTTACGCGTAATCTCAGCAAAGGTTGCGCCACCTGCGCGGTTATGGATTTCCTGAATATTCGCATTGATCCAATTAAGGAGATAAATTGAGTGATATTCAGCAGAGTTCTTCAAAGTGATAAAACCTTGATTTACCGCTGTCGGCACTGCATTAATGCTTACGTACCCAATTGGCGCACGGCACGACATTAAGACAGAATTTACGGGAAGCAACCCAGAAGAAATTTGCGCCAGTCCCAAATCACTGATTTTCCTCATGGAACTTGTAGTTATTAGCCCGCGCTGGCTAGATAAATCTTTGGGAGTCGTCCAACAATGCTCACCGTCCCAATATTCAGCATTTGTCGTGCTTGGCGTAGTCCCTCCTCCCACTAATAAAACTTCTCCAATTGGTGCAATTTCCCAACCTTTAGGAATTAATCCAAGTTCTGACTCCTCCATAGCGTCAGGGAATAGAGCGGCAGTCACAGCATCCATACCCGCGGGCTTCTCTCTCGCCATCTTGGCCTTTACTGGGTCAAAATCTATGAACCAGGATTTAAAGATTGTTTGTGCGATGTCTTCCAGCGTTCTGGAAATTCGATCATTCACATCTATCTTCTGCGAAAGTTCAAAATAGATTTTACCGATGGCTTTTTGAGTTGGCATATCCCGCATCGGTATCAACAGCTTCTCAAAGTCCCCCTTTTTGAAGTGAGGAATCATAGTTCCAACTTGCATCTGTTGAATCTGATTTTGTACCTGAGGAGCGCGTATAGCTGCAAGTAAATACAAATTATTTATGTGTTCATTCACTCTTAGAGAAACCATATCTTGAGCTATGCAAAAATCGACGGGGTCTGGAACTAAGCAAACTCTGCCAGGAGTTCCCTTGTTTACAAAGATTACATCTCCAGGTTCTGGATGCCCACGGAACCAGGTGTTATATGTTTCCAATGAAACGTGTCGAATGTTCTTTTTTACTGGGTATAGATTTTCGTTTCCGATGCAATTAGTTGCTATAAGGGGAATGCCTTTTTCTGCCGTTGGGCAGGTTCGCCCTCTGTTATCGATTACCTGACTTAGGAGCGAAGTAATAGGGGTAAAGACAATGTCCTCACTCTCAAATTTCATAACCAAGGCCTTTGCGGTTCTTTGGAAGTTTTGACATCCAGGCTATAAACGAACATTACGAAGCCAACATTTCATCGGGAATTTTCAGCTCGCCAGCAATCAGTCGCGGCAATATTCCGTCACGAATATCTCTCAAGCATTGAGATTCATAATTCAATGTTTCCAAGAGTTCCATTATTGGTTGGACCATGCCACTAAACGCATCACGAACTGCCCTTGTTGGGGTTACTGATTTTATCTTCGAGAAATCCGACTTATTTAGATTTGCAAATACTGTTCCAATTCCACTATTTCTAATTAATGTAGGAATTAATCCACGTAAGTGCCAAAATAGCCAAACGGATGAGTATTCATCGCCCGGAACTACTGAGTTTATTTGCTGATTGGTCTGGCATAACTTGGTCGCATAACCAACTAGTCCAGGTGTAGCAATGCAAGTTACCATCGTTGAGCCTGCTGAGACATTTTGATTTCTTTGAGAATCTGCACCTTCTTGACTCAAGGCCCTCACAGTAGAAGTAATTAGAATTTGACCATGCATGTCTGGAATGGTTACAAATGGAATTTGGTCTCCCCAATATTCTGGAACTTTAGTAGGTGGGGTTTTGCCAGTAACGACTTTTCCAAAATCACCTATACCTTTTACTTCCCAATCCTTAGGAATTAACCCAAGCTCTGATTCCTCCATGGAATCAGGGAATAGCGCAGCAGTCGCAGCATCCATACCTTTTGGCTTCTCTTCAGCCATCTTTGCCGCTACTGGGTCGAAATCTATAAACCAGGACTTAAAGATTGTTTGTGCGATGTCTTCTAGTGTTTTAGACAGAGCCTTGTTAGCCGCAATTTTTTGGTCTAGTACCCTCAAGACTTTCCCGATTGCAGTTTGCTCATCAATAGTTAAACCTTCTAATTCAAATTTACAGACCCAGTCCCACTTTGCTCTAGGCATTCTTCCACCCTCGGATGCATACATCGAAGATGTAATAAACTCTTCTGAAGCCATCCAATAAAACAAGAAGTTTCTGTCGACCCCTGCTTTCGGTTTAACAACCCAGATATCCGTGGAGCAAATCCCATCGAATGGCGCAATTACAACTTTACGAAAATATGGGCGGAGCTTACCGAATAAAATATCTCCTCCATAAAATCTTTGCTTTTGAGAATCTACATCTGTGCCGTAACCATGTCCAACTAGGGATAAAGTCTGTTGTTCGATATGTTCTAAGCCTATGTAGTAACTTTCAAGAGACAACTTCGGGTCTACTTTTTCAGAACGAAGCTCAGCACAATTACCAAATAAAAGCTTAGAGGTCATAACCAAGACCCTTGAGTTGCTTCGAGATTGAAGCTTCTAAGCGATGCGATTCTTCTAGTTGTTCTGAAAGCTGGGCGGTCAGGGTCTGCATGCGAGTCGCGAAGTCTTCATCATTTTCGGACTCAACCTCCTCTGTTCCGATGTATCGCCCAGGAGAAAGTGAGTCGCCATTCTTGGCAATTTCTTCGCGGGTTACTGATTTACAGAAACCATCAACATCTTCATACTTCCCGTCGCACCACCTGTCGAAGGTGTCGGCAATGCGAGCAATCTCAGCGTCACTAAATTCAATCTGGGTGCGTGAGATTGATGTACCTAACTTTCGGGCATCGATAAAGAGAACCTGGTTATCACGCTTCTTTTTCCACTTGGATTTATCTTTATTAAAGAACCAGAGCGAGCTTGGAATCTGAGTATTAAAAAAGAGTTGACCTGGAAGGTCGATGATGCACTCAATTACGTCATCATCCAAGAATGCCCTACGAATAGCGTCATCTCCACCTTGTGAGGATGTAAGAGTTCCGCGGGGCATAACTATTCCTGCGCGCCCCTTGGGTGCTAAATGGTGAACTGCGTGGCTCATCCATGCGTAGTTAGCTGGACGCTCGCGTGGGACGCCGTACTTCTTCCAACGAACATCGTTGATGAGTTGTTCTTTGGGATAGCTAGCGTTACTGCCAAAAGGTGGATTCATGAGAATGAAATCGAAGCGCTTATCTGGGTGCTGATTTTCAGTAAATGTATCGCCATGAGATTTACCAAGGTCAAAATCAATTCCACGAATAGCAAGGTTCATCGCACAGAGTCGGCGGGTTGTTGGATTTGATTCCTGGCCGTAGATGGCAATATCGCCAAGTTTTCCACCATGCGCTTCGAGGAATCGTTCGCTCTGTACAAACATTCCGCCTGAACCACAGCATGGGTCGTAGATGCGGCCTGATGTTGGTTGCAAGATTTCCACTAAAGTCTTAACGATTGATGGTGTGGTGTAGAACTGGCCACCAAGCTTTCCTTCAGCAGATGCAAACATGCCTAGGAAGTATTCATAGACCTGGCCTAGGACATCTGAAGCTTCATTGCGGCCGTGGCCAAAACTAATGGAACCGATCAGGTCGACAACTGCGCCGAGGTCAGATGCCGGAAGTTTGGCATCTGCGTAGCGACGTTCGACGATTCCTTCTAGCTTCGGGTTCTCTTTCTCAATTTCATAGAGTGCATTGTCAATTTGGGATGCAATATCTGCTTGCTTTGCATTCTGCTGGATTACTTCCCAGCGAGAGGTTTCTGGGACCCAGAAAACATTTACTTCCTTGTAGTAGTTGCGGTCATCAAGCGCTGCCTTTAGACGCTTTGCATCTGGCTTATATCTATCGCTCTCGGGGTCCGAGAATGAGGCGTTTAGTTCGTCGCGGCGTTCCGCAAAGGAGTCAGAAACGTACTTAAGAAAGACAAGGCCAAGGACGATGTGTTTGTACTCTGCAGCATCCAGGTTCTTGCGAAGGACGTTGGCGGAATCCCAGTATTTCTTGAGCTGGTCGGTGGTGAGCGCCATGTCCTACTCCTCGAGGTGACTTGTTGCTTGGTCTGGATACCCAAGGTAACTTCTAGGGCAGACATTACTTGATTCAGGGGTCAATGTGTGAAATTCCCTTCGATCAGGAAGTTACCTAGTCTTCCGAATCCTCTGCTTCCTCGTCGTCGCTATCATCGTCACCGATCATCTCTCGATACTGGTTCCGAAGATCACTCATATTTTGCTTGGTTTTTTCATCTAGTCGCCAAAAAGTCCAACCATTTTGGCCATTCTTTACTACTTTATATGTCGCCATGGAGAGAGAATCGAATACCTCGCCATCCACGGAGATTCGACCGTCTTCTAGGATCTGTGCGGTTTGTCCGCTGACGCTCGATTGACGTGGATAGAGAGTCTGCCCTGCAGACACTAAACCAGCACTAATTAGATCGATGACCTCAACCTTAACCTTCTTCTCATCGCTCTCCATAACCACAACTGATTTGTGACCTGTCGGCACTGGCCAAATTTCAGTCATTGTTTGGATCAGTGAGGCGGTTCTAGCTTTAATCAACTCCTCGGTCCAGCCTTTTTCTCCTAATTCCTGAAGTTGCTTATTGATCAACAACACATCGTGCTTAGTTAATTCGTCACTTTTTGCTGCCCACGGCCCATTTGAAACCGATGCATTCAGTTTTGTTGTGAGCAAAGTTAAGTTTCCAATTGTTTGTATATATGCTTCACGCTCTTCCTCGGTTTGATTAACAAGCGGCCAGTGAGCTTGCCACTTTTGAGGCATGATGTGTTCGATTGTGTACGAACCTCGCTTAACTCGAATCCCCGATTTGGAATCTTCTTTGCCAATCCATCCTCGCTTATGGTCTTCTATTGCCTCTAAAATCATGCGAATACGTGAACGATAGAGAGTTCTATAAATCTGGCGAGTAGAGAGGTAATTCTTCACTTCCGCATCATCTGGCCAGTACGAACTATTACTTCGTTGGTCTGCAAAAAACTTTTCAAGTTTAGTTCCCGAGTTGACCCGATCTTTATTGACAATGCGCACCATCTCAACGACTAATTTGTTATACGCCTTGTTGGTAGCCCGAACCAAGAGTCTACGAACCATCCAACTCTCGATGACCGATACGGCCTTCTCCAGCTGATCTTGCGGAATCTCCTTTTCGGTGGGATCAATCAATGCAATCAGAATTGGTCGGAGCACATCTAGATCCATGGAATTGAGTCGATAGGCGAAAAGTTCAACTCTTGTTAAATTTCCTTCTTTTGTCTCACCGGCGGCGAAAACTTCTTTGTACTTTGAGCTGGCGATATGAATTTCTTCTAATAGTTCGAGCATACTCATCTTAGATTCATAATCAGCGTAGTGCTTAAAGCTTGAGAATATTTCTCGGTTAAGAACTTCCTCGCCGGTCTTTGCGATCAACCATTGGTTGATGAAGAGAGATGACCTCTGGAACTTTACGCGACCGTAACTGATTTCTTTCTCCCAGAAAGGGGTCTCAAATTCTTTCCAGAATTTCAGATACGCATCCTCGACATCGACCTTCTTTTCATTGAGTCTCTGGAAGACGAAGTTTTTAATCAGATCAGCTGCAGTGAGAACAGCACCACGAGCGTTAAGCGTTTCGAAAATCTCCTGTGCATTCTCATTCACTGCAAGGTCAATTACGACAATTTGTAGGAGTTCTCTACAGCAAAGATCTAAAACTTCAGCTCGCTGTTGAACCTCCGCTTCTCCGTTTTCCATCAGCCACTCATGAGCACTTTCGGAGAAGAATTTGTGGGCTAGGGCCATTTTGGATTTTGAGTACTTCAGATTTGCATAATCGACTGGAAACGGCGCAGCTAGCACTTCGTTAAATGCGGGGCGATCTTTATTTGTTGGCCACACTTTAAACTTGTCTTCTGGTTGGTTACAGGAATCTTCATCATTTTCAATCAGCTTGCGCAGCCTTCCAGCTGGGCGCTTTGCACCAAGGTGCTCAAGCTGGGCGTGGATGGCATCGAACATGAGTTGCAAAGTGGTTAAACGCTGCTGTCCATCAATGACGGTGCGACGTTGCATTTCGCCGATTGAGTTCTGGACTTGCTGAACAACTACCGCACCAAGAAAATGAGGTTGGTGTGATGCCTCTGGCTGAGCTAGGTACCTGGTCAGAACTCGCTTGATGTCACGCCACATTGGCTCCCATTGGAACTCTTGATTCCAGACATAAGGTCGCTGAAAGAGAGGAACTAGAAGTCTCTGCTGTGCGGAAAAGATGTCGGCCGGTGTATGGGTATCAGTTTTCACATCGCTAGCCTACTTAGAAGTGTCGCAAAATCAATGAATCAATGGCCAGTCATGGATGGAGCCGCAGTCTTTTCGAGCCATCATGCGACGCTCCGATTTAACTCAACCAGCTCCAGAACTCATTTGGAATTTCCTTATTCGTGAGTAGATCCTGGAATTCTTGCCCTCGACCAGCTAAAGAAATCTGCTTGAGGTTTTCTAGCATGGGTGCACCGGGATCGAGGCCAAATCTCTCAGAGATCTTTGAGAACTCGTTAGGTTCGACCGTATGGTTGAATTCATAATCACCTTCTTTTTCATCGCGAGCGAAGTACTCGAATTGCAAACGAAGTTTGCCCTCAGAAGTTAGGGATGCGTAGAGGATTGGACTGCAGTCATCTCCTACGATCGTGATGTTTGTCATTAGGCCGGTGCCTCGATTCTCGAGCGTGTTATCGCTCATACTCAATCATTATTTTTAGTTGTCAACTTGGCAATCAAAGTCAACGCTTGGTCTTCTGTAAATCCCCCAGCCAGCAAGGAATTAAAGACCTCGTGAAGCCTGACTGCCGACTCTTCCAGAGCTGACAAACCCTCAAAGCCTTGTAAGTTCTCCATGGATAGGAAGTTAGCAGGGACCACTGACAGTCTCGGATCTCAAAATGACATAGTCGGACAGTTGGGATGCATAATCATTCTTTTCAGCTGAATTCATTTTTCTCAGACATCTAGGAATTGGACTGTATATCCGAGCGTTTTCATTGAAAAACGTTAAGGAGATCATTTATCGCACCCGATTCCATCGCCATCTCCATCCAGCCTGTGTACATCAGTCCCGATGACCTTTACGGGTGCAAGACCTAGACGTTTGATATCTGGGCAATCCAAGTCTGGTGGAGAGACAGGGATGCAGCCCGCGTAATTCGGATCGCATTTCACCCCTTCTGAAGTAGTACTTGAAGTGGCTCTGACGACCGTTCTGATAGTTGTCACCGCATCATTTGGTGAGAGCTTGGTCCCGGGACAACTCTTCCAAAGACCAAGCGACTTATCTTTTGCTGACTGAGCGGCTTTGAGGATCTGTGTGGAATACCGCCCTTTCTCGCCCCTGTAAAAATATGGTGCCGCTGCACCAATCTCGACCAACTTGAGATTGATGTTTATCTTTCCTATGAATACATACCGCAGTAATCGACCGTACCGATCTACTTGATCCAGGTTTGGATCTGGCATTAGCGAGAGCTGTCCTGGGGTATTCAAAAGCGAGACCAATGCACTTCTTGCCTCTTGGCCGTAACACTCGGCCTGAGAAAGTTCTGGCGTATCTATTTGTAAGAGCCTGACTTTTTTTCCCGTGCTGAGCGTGATTGTGTCACCGTCGGAAACCTTTGTCACTGTTGTGGCGGCACTCGCAACCTGGGCACCGGAGATAGATACTCCGATGATGAGTAATGCAACTAATGCAAGCCTGCCCTTAATCATCGAGAGCCTGCTAACTCTGCTGTGCTGAAATCAAGACCTGAGGTACGAAAATCCAACTCCGATGCTTGTAGGGATGCGTGCGCACCACTCATCTCATCACGGCGAGATTGAATATTTGCATCGCGGTAAACCGCAACGGCTTCCTCATACTGAGCTCGAAGAAGGATCTTCTTACTCTCAAGTACTTCTAGCTCACGATCGAGCAGCTTGGAAGTATCAATATCTGATTCCTCGACAGACGCGCCTGACTTTAGCTTTTTGCTATTGCGACGGTTCTGAAGATTACGAAGGAACCAAACTTTGCGCTTAGCACGGGTGACGGCACTTTCAATTTCTGAATAGTGCATGAATGAGATAACGATTCCTACACCGATGAATGTAAGTTGTAAGAGAGTGTAGAAAACCCATAGATAAATAATCTTCTCACCTTCAGACATACCGGTAAGGTTTCCTGAGGTGAGAACGCCATTACGTGCGCGGATATTAGATAGAAACGTGATGGTTCCGACCAACAGTGCGCCAATAGTTCCAAACAGAACATGATAAATCCCAGACTTTGGACGATTGCGATCAAAGAGAGACTTGAAGTAAATACCAAGGATATGAGCCGCCCCTACTGATAACCCGCTCACAGTCAGCGTAACGATTAACGAGGTTCCGACTTTCTCGCCGAGCAAAACTCGGAATGCGGGTGCAGTGATTGTGAACTCACCAATAAAGAGCAAGAACAAGAATGGAAGATAGAAAGCATTTCCAATTTGGCGAATACGAGCAAACTTAGCCATTGGAACTTCTTCTATGCCACCATCAAGCTTTGCCTGAACCGATGCCAACTCAGCTTGTGCAAGAGCCAGATTATCTGCAAGAGCTTGAGACTTTCCCTTCTCTTGAATTTCATTTTTTAGAGCACCGACCTTTTGAGCTTCTTTAGCTAGTTTTTTTTCTTCAAGCTGCAGATCTAGTTCACGCCCGAATGCCGCATATTGGCGCTGTAGCTGCATTAGATAAGGAACGCTGTTGTGCTCCCATTCTTGCCGAGGAATTTGATTCTTTCCATCTCGACGACCTTGCTTACGTGCATCCTTGATGACTTCCTTTGGTGCTGATGATGTTGACTTGCTTTTCATTGCATTTCCCCTATTTCTATTGGTTTGGTTGATTAGAAGCCTGAAAGATCAGACTGCTCTGTTACGTTTGTGATTCCGATTTGGTTTAAGTAGCAAGGCCAGTAAGCCTGAACTTGATCTAGAGTTTTTGTATTAACCTTCGAATTGCGAGCGCCGACGATTACCACATTCACAGATGAGTAATCAATGTCAGCATTTCCAGCATCTTGAACAGCCATATTGCAAACTGCCTCGGAATCAATTCCGACTAATCGGCGATGAAGCGTGAGTGAGACCGCATCGACCATGTCAGAAGCAATTACAAGAGTGAGACGGGCTGATGGATTTTCTGCTTTTGCTACTGCGAGGTTCTTCAAACTTGCTTCAATCGCACCTTTGACATCAGAACCCATTTCAACTCCTGGGTTTGTTACAAAGTCTTGAAGGCGCTTGAATGCTGTCGCAGTTTGTTTTGCGTCTTGGCAGATGATGCCTGCTGGGTACTTAAGGGCATCAGGGAGAAGTTGTTGACGACCTAGCAACTCCACGACCTTATTCACACAATCAGCCTGGTTGGCTTCAAGTGCTGAGTCCTGCCAAATCTGTGTACGTGCGTTGACTAAGCCATCCCAAAGTTGAAGTGCTCCTTCTAGGTTGGGTGTCTTCTCCTTGATGTACTCATAAAGGCTCTGGCTTGTCTTGGTTGAAACGAGAAGAATTCGAGGAGCTTGGGCTGAGTTCTGAGTGACGAACTGAATGCTTAACCCCCGAGGAGCTACGGGCGACTGGGCGAATGGATTACCCAGTGACTGTCCTGCGATGAAATCAGTGATTCCTGATCCCAAAGCCTCCAACTGAGCTGTTGGATATGTGGACCCCGACAAGTCCAGGACGTATGTAGCTACCTCGGGAGCTGGCATCTGAGGGAAAGGCTGACCCTCATATGCTGATTTGAGTGAGCTCACAGGAGAGCAAGCTGAGAGCGACATGACCAGTGCCGCTCCACTAAAACCAACGACCAAAGCTCTAAAAGCATTGTTTTTAAATGCTTTTTCTGAATTCTTACTAAACATTTCTGCCTTCCTTGAAGTGTCCATCACTTCTATAAGATTTATAGTAATTTATGGAAAGTCAGAAAGTCAAGGCTTTATGGCAGAGTTTTCCTTCGGCGTGTCACCTCAGCCTTAAATTGAGCGTAACCGGACATCTTTCAGGCTTGGAGAGGCGCATAGCCTTTCCTTATAGAAGTTGATATAGTTCTTATAGAAGTAATGGGGAGGCACAATGGCATCTATGACGGGCGAGCAAATCAAGGAGCATCTAGAACGCTACCTTGGTTTTGAGGCTAATCGCGCTCGCTTACTTACAGAGGCTAAAGCCAGTACCGAGATCGCGACTTATTGGGAGCGAAGAGGTTTGGGCAAGCTGGATGAGCAAACTTATGCCGCTCTCGCGAAAGCAGCCCTCGTATCAGGCCTGGTTGGCCGTCAGAAACTCAGCGATATGATTTTTCGAATCGCTACTTCTAATCCCAAAGACATTGATCTAACAGAAGTTGTCGGTGAGATTACTGGTTTAGTTTTTGAGCATCAAAAAACACTTAATTTAAGCCGAAACCGTGCAAGTTGCATCAATGCGCACCTCAACGTTTTGGAACCCAACCGCTCGCTACCTCAGGTGTACTCCCCCTTCCTCGGGATCGACGAACTTAAGAAGGTAGTGAGTAGGTCTAATGCGCTATTAAAGAGGGATGTGGCTAACTCTTTCGACTTCTTAAAGTGGATCAAGGAAACCCATGACTTGTTATCAGAGGTTAGCTTTGGAGAACAAGCTGAGGAACGTCATCATGAACTCGAAGACACCATGGGAAGGAAGGGATTGATTAGTCGTAAAGCAATTTCGACTTATCTAAAGCAATGGGAACTTTTTGCGACTGAGAAGCTCGGCCCTATTTTCTCAATCGAGATTAAGGAGGGAGATGCGAGTCCGCTCACTGGAAGACTAAATGATCTAGAAAATGGCGTCGCAAGAACTTGGACAACTATGCTCAGTGATATAACCGAAGCTAGGTCTTCCGCTGTCTTCCAGAGGCGGGCAACTGCGGTTACTAATCAACTGACCAGCTCTGTCGCCCTACGCAATATAGACAATTATGAACTTGAGATAACAGGTAGGCCTCTGAAAATTCAGCTTACTCCTGAGGTGACTGAAGATGTTATCTCTCAATTCGTGAAAGCAATGAAGGCGCAATTCCTTGTCTACGCAGGAAAGGGACTCTTTAATGTTTCCCTTCAGAGCGGTAAATCTGTTGTAACAGCTTCTCTAGCTAATGCATCAAAGCCAGATCTGAAGAAGATCGAAGAGATCCTCTTGGAGCTAATTTAATTCCAAGAGAATTAACCACATTTTGGCTATGAATACCCCAATATTCCATTCATACTTAAACTAGAGGAGGTGCGCCATGGAGCCAAAGAAGGCAAATGACCCCGATGAACTCGGTGGATGGCGCATCAACGGCCGCTTGGGTGAGGGCGGCTTTGGGACTGTTTTTCTCGCTGAGAAGGGCGCTCAGAAGGCAGCGATTAAGGTAATCCGACAAGAGTTCGTTCAGGAAGATGATGCTCGAAGCCGCCTGGCAACAGAGTCGGAAGTGCTTTCAAAACTTTCAGATCCAGCAATTGGAAAAATTCTAGACTCCGACTTAAGTGGTGAATTTCCTTGGATCGCAACAGAATTTATCAACGGTCCAACTTTGGAAGATAAAATCAAGTACGAAGGACCACTGGAAGAGATCGCCTGGTTTAATCTTGCAGCCAATATATTTCACGCAATTATTTCAGCAAATGAGTTAGGGATTATTCACAAAGACATCAAGCCAAGTAACATCATTCTTGGCGAAACTGGCAATAAATTAATTGATTTTGGAATTGCTCATATTTCTGGGCAAACTCGAACCGCCATATTCGGGGATCGCGAGGGATCCACACCCTTCAGCTCACCAGAGCACTTCACAATAAAGTCCGATCCTAAGATGGACGTTTTTAGCACCGCGGCTACTCTCGCCTATGCTGCTAGAGGCAAAAGTATTTGGGCAGGTGATAATGATCTACAGCTGATGCGCAGCATTAATGAGGATGAACCAAATTTAGAGGGTCTTTCCGAAAATCAAGCAAAGTTTTTAAAGCCTCTGCTCGAGAAGAATCCGTCGGATCGGCCTAGTGCGATCATGGCGCATCAAACAGCACTTGGTTATCTTGAATTCTTGCTTGGAAGATCCAAGAAACCGCGTCCAATAAAAACCCGTAATAAAATCAAGAAATTACTATTCACTAGGGGCGCTATTGTGGGGCTCTCACTCGTTCTAGTCGCTGCGGCGGGTGCAACTTTGACTAGCAGCGATGACTCAATCAAGAACACCGTAACATCTGATGTTTCGTCAAACTCTGAAACCCTCGTCTCGTTTGCACCGTCTCCGTCCGGAATCAACACTCAACTGAACCCAGCGGAATCCAAGGCTTCGTCCTCTAGGGAATGCGAGGATGAATATCAAGGAAAAGGCTCAAATGTATTAAAAGTATGCCTTCCTTCAGCGAATAAAGGAGACTTAACCTCAATTTTTTATATGGGTAGAACCTACTTCTCAAATTCAAACTACAAGGAGGCCGAGAAGTGGTTCTTAATTGGTGCGAAGAAGAACGATCTGAATAGCACCAGATATCTAATCGACACATATACGCAGACATCAAATACTCAAGAGCGCGACCGTTGGACAAAAATTTGCGCCGACACTAGTTATGCACAAACCGACACGTCCCCCTTGAAAGACATCGCGTACTGCAAAATGATGCACGGTTTCATCCTTACTCGAGCTGGTGCTACCAAGGAAGCGATTCTGTACCTCAGTGACGCCGCTGATTATGGCAATGGTGATGCGGCCACTTGGCTTGGAATTCATTACAGAGATCTTGATGACAAGGTGAAAGCGCTAAAGTGGCTTAAGCAAGCCGCCGAACTCGGGAGTACTACGGGAATTAATGCTTTGATTGGGTATGCCGACCAAATCGGCGACACTGAATTAACCAAAAAATGGCTTTTGGTGTCAGCTGAAAGTGGGAATCAGGTGAATATGGGTGTTTTAGCTCTGACTTATTTTTATGAAAAGGATTTAGATTCGGCCAAAATATGGGCGACAAAGGGTGCCAGCTTTGGGGATGTACTTTCTACCTACGTTCTCGGCGCGAGTACATATGACACAGGTCAGAAAGCTGAAGGGAAGACGCTGTTGCTTAAGGCTGCTAATAAAGGAAATATTGAAGCCATTCGGAAACTTGGTTCAATTTACAGATTAGACGAAAAAAACTTAGATGAGGCGGCAAAGTGGTATGAAAAATTAGCAGCACGAAATGACTTCTCTGGTACCGCTTTTTTCTCAGCCATACTCTTCATGTTAGGGAAAGATGAGGAGTCCTGTGTCTACAACGATAAGGTGATCGAACTAGGGAACCGTGCAAAAGAGAATGGAACATACAATTCGTCACTAATGGACGAAGATATGGCAAGGGCGAAATCGACTGCCGATAGTTGGTGCAACAAGCTCTACAAAAATAACTAGTAGAACTTAATGAAACGCTTGATTTCAGTTTTTTCACCAATTAGAGACCCATTTACTGGATCGGTCATTGAGGCACTGAAATACAACACAAATTTTCCTGGCCGTGATGCAAGTGTCAAATTTTGCGAATTTGAGGAGTACTTGAAGGCCTTTCTACAGATCTTAACTTTCAGAACGCCAATCCGGGCCATCGGCGGTTGCGCTCTTTCCCCTAAATATGTCTGAGTGGAAAACCATACGGCTGTTCCATATACACGTTTGCTTTCCAAAGGTGTAATTGCAACGATGAAAACTGAATTCTCTCTAGGCAAATCATCGTCTGTAACGTAATTAAATGGAATGTTTTGGCAACCTGAATTCTTGAGTTTAACAGTTGCCGGATAATCAATAGTCGCATATCCATCGATGACAATCTGAGATGCATTTGCCGATGGAATCATGTTGAGAGCAAGTATCAAGGTAAACAGAAATATTGTTCTCTTCATCCATGTATTCTGTACTCTGATGGTGTGGGAAGCAACTGATCAACCAGCCAGAGGCTTAACCAGATGAAGATAGGAACAATTTGCGTGTTACTCGGCTGATTGCGTTGCAAGGTATTTTTATCTTGAAGTGCCTGAGTCCATGCCTCCACTAATCCTTAGCGACCAAGCGCCATCCTCATTTGTCACTCCCCTCTGCTATCTTTTCCCTAGGTCAAGAACTAAGCGATAAGCCCTTTAGCTTGCTTAGTACCAATCCGCGCATGATTCGCGCACGGTGGTTCTAAAGGAAGACCTGCCGGCGATGAAAGACACCGCCGGAAGAGCGGGTCTCACTATGAGGTCCAGTAAGGACTATTTGCCATGTCTCCACTTGGTTTATTG